>JAGONM010000009.1:0-97098 GCA_017993055.1 Armatimonadota bacterium | reverse complement strand
AAACAGAATCTCCTGAATGCCGGGCATGTTGCCGATCACGCCGACAGCGATCTGTCCCTCGAGGCCGAGGAACTCGATGCATGTCTGGCAGCAGACGATCTTCACGCCCTGCTCCTCGAGCTTCTTGAGGTGGTTGATCCAGTTCGAGCCCTCGACCGCGACGCGCACGCCCTCGTTCCAGAGGATGACATACTCGGGATTGTCGTCGCGCTCACCCAGCAGCCGCAGGAAGTTCGCCAGCAGCAGCCCACCGAGCTGCATATCGCCTGCACCAAGCCCCGGCTGTCCGATCAGAATCACGTCGTAGTTCATGGCGTTTGCCCCCTAACTCTTCATCTCTTGCCCTGCCTTGATCTTCTTCTCGCTGTCGTGCAGTCCTCCGGGCCGGTTGCGCATCAGCCAGACGAGTTCGTGCTCCAGCTTCACTTCCTCGATCCTCGCATCGAGGTCCTTCGGTACGCGGCCGCCGAGCTTCCACTTGCCGACCGCCGACCCCAGCCTGAGCATCCGGATCACCTGATCGACCTCCTCGCGCACGGTCTCGGCGTCCAGCGAGGTCATACCGTCGCCCTCGAACGCCGTCTCGATCTCCTCCAGCCGCTTCTCCATCGCCTGGAACTCAGCGGCCCTAAGGTCTTCGGACCACTTCGTTTCCCTCAACTCGCGGAAGAGCATCTGCCAGGGCACGGTCGAATTGAACGTCTTCTTCTTGAAGCACAGGTACACGTTGCCCAAGTCGTAGAAGGCGCGGCCAGCCTTGCCGGTCGGGTCGCCGAATGCGTGCAGGGAGAGCGTTTCGGCGAGGCCCTTCTTCACGTCGGCCCTGGCGTTCCACGAGGCCATCGCGCCGACCATGAACCCAAGGTAGGAGACCGAGAGCGGCTGCCAGTGTCCGAAGTCGCCCCAGTCGGTGTTCAGCACGCCGATCGCTCCGAGCTTGAGGCCGTTCCGACAGGCGCTCGTGATGTTCCCGATCGCGTTCTCAGTCCGCCCCGCGATCGTATTCCAGCTCGACGTGCCCGGCGCGACATAGAACGGTATGCCCGACGCGGCGAACTTCGCCCCATGGTCTGCGAACGGGTGGTCGGCCTCGTAGCCCCACTCGAGAGTGACGGCGTCCTTCGGCAGCTCGGGAATCAGTTCCGGGTGCTTGATGATGATGTCGCCCCAGAACTGCATCGTCTTGCCGTGCGCCTGCACCAGCTTGTAGATCTCCAACAGGAAATCCAGGTACACTCGCCCGGTTCCGCGCTCCTCGCAGGCCTTGTCGCTCCGCCCGCGCCCGAGGTCAACGGTCTCGTCGCAGCCGACGTTGAACATCCCGCTTGTGAAGTGGGGCAGCAGTTCCTCGTAGAGCCCCTTGACCAGCGGCAGGCTGCGCCGGTCGGTCGGGCAGAGACTGAATGGGTTGTCGAAGCGTCCCCATGCCGTGTCGCACCCGTACGGCGCTTCCGAAATGGGACGATACTTGTCGTGCTTGAGCCAGCGCTCCATGTGGCCGAACGAGTTCTGGTTCGGCACCAGTTCGATGAAGCGCTCCCGGCAGTACATGTCGAGCGCCATGATCTGCTCGCCGGTCATCGGGTCGGCGTTCTCCCAGACCGTAGGGTGGGAGAGGTAGGCGAACGTGTGCTCAGTGTAGAGCTGAAACTGATTGATCTTCCACTCGGCCAGCAGGTCCACGAGATGGTAGAGTGTCTCCATCGTCGGCACTTTGTCCCGGCTGATGTCGAGCATCACGCCTCGCGTGGGGAAGTCCGGCCAGTCGGAGATTGTCAGGCAGGGAAGCTCAAAGTTCCCTCCCCGAGGCAGGGTGGACCGGGGAGTGGTCTGCCGCCACTGCCTCACTATCTGCGCCAGCGTACACGCCCCGTAGAACGCGCCGGCGGGATCGGATGCCGCGATCTCGATCCTCTCGGGTCGTATGATCAGCTTGTACCCCTCGGTTCGGATGCCTCGGCTCGCGTCGAGCCTGATGATCAGCCCGGTCTGTCCTCTCGAAGCCCTCGGGCTTGCAGTGATCTCCCACGGCAGTCCGGTCTTCCTGGCAGCGGCGACGAGCGTCTGCGGCTGATCCGCCTCGAGCTTGATATACCGCTTCGGGTCTGTGTCAGTCCATATGAATGTCCCCTGTCTAGGCGACAGCCTCTTCGGTATGGGGGCGAGGTGAAGATCGGCGCCTTCTGTCATGTTTCCTCCGAACGGGTCTGCGAGTAGGTCGGCCCAATGGTACAGCTTCCGCTGCCCTAAGTCAAACCGGGCGCGCAGAATCTCGGAGTCTTGGCCCGAGTTCCGCAGGGGGTGGAGGTCGGGACCGCGGCGGCGACTGCGCGAAGCCTCCTTCTGGAGACTCGGAGTCTGTCACCTCGGCTTGCGGCTCAGCCGCTCGATCTCGGCCGCCACCTGCTCTCGGAGGGAGGCCAGGTCCCTCGGGTCAAGGGAATACTCGGTGAGCGACTTGCAGAAGCTCTCCGGCACCGCGAGCAGCCGCTTGGCCTCGCTCAACTGGGATGCCGGGACGCCTTTGGCCTCGGCCTTCTTCACCAGATCGTTGAGCAGCCAGAGGTACTCGTAGTCCTCGATGCCGTCGAGGATCGCCTGGAGACGGAGCGAGGGCAGGGGGCCGCTCGGCCCGGGATAGATGAAGTACCCGTCGCCGACCGTGTCCTGGCTCGTGGTCGAGGATGTCCAACTTCCGGCGGGCCAGGCGATCTGCCTGTCGTACGGCTTCTCCGTTCCCCACCAGTTCCAGAAGTTGATGCCCCAGTAGAGCAGGCCCTCTGCGTCATACTTCCACGACTGCCAAAAGAGCTGCCGGTGCTCCACCATTGACCAGTTAGTGAAGAGGTTCGCATACGGCTTCTTAGGGCCGATGCAAACGTACCACCAGACCTCGTCTCCCTCTCTGCGCACCTGATCGAACCCGCCGCCCGGGAGGTTCGGCGAGAGCGGGCACCAGATGTCGATCACGTCGGTCATCGCCTTCGAGTCGCCGGGGCGCAGGACGTCCATGAGGATCTTGACTCGCGGATCGGCCTCTTCGCACGTCTTGAGGATGCTCAAGACCTCCGGGTTCTCGCCCACCTCGTCGAACGGCTGGAGATAGGCGTACTTCAGCCATCCCTTCTTCTCGAAATGGTCGCAGGCCCCGCGGAGATACCACTGGAGCATCTTCTTGTGCTCGTCGGAGAGGTAGGGGTAGGCGAACGTCTCGACCTTGCCGGTCGCCCGATCGGTGAACGTCTCCGGGTTGTACGCGCCCTTCAGCTTGTCGCTGAACCAGTAGGCGAACCACTGAGTCGGCGCGAGGTGCAGCACGTTCGCTCCCCGGGCAAGTATGTACTCCGCGAACCGGTCGAACTCGGTCCAGTCGATCGAGAACGTGCCGTCGGACTCCCGGTAGACCTGGAAGAGCGGCTCGACGTTCCCCTCATTGCAGTCGACCGGAGTGAGCCGATACCTCAGCGACATGTCGAGGTACGGGCGGTACTCCTCCCACTTGGGATCGCGGTCCATGCCGTAGTGGCGCCTGATCTGTCCGCGGAAGAACCAGAAGCACGTCTTCAGATGATTTTCCTGCGGAACAGCGAAGCCCCGGACGGTCAGCCGGATAGGAACCTCTGTCGCCTTGCCGTTGACCGTCATAGTCAGGTGGCCGTGGTAGTTGCGTGGGACGATCGCCTTGGGGGCGCGAATCTCGACCAGGAGGACGACAGGGTCTGTCGGACCGCCTTGCTTGAGATCGGGGAACAGCGGATCGGGGATTCGTTCGCCCCAGGGAGCATCGACATATCCGACGCGGTATACATGGACGGCGGAGGAACTGATCTTCCTCCCTGCGGGGCTGGTGAGGCCGGTGCACTCGACGTCAGATACCTCGGCCTTGCCGTTCGCATCCGGCAGGATAACGACCTGGCACGCCTCTGACTCGCCCTGCGCGGCCCGAAGGTTTATGCCCCATGACGGCTTCTCGGTCCCAAGGATGTATCGGCGGACGATGTCGCCTCTCACCGGCTTCATGAGGCTGCTCTCGACGATGTACGGGCTCGTGCCATGGTTGTTTAGCGACTGCATCGCCTCGGCGGTGGCGAGGTCGATGTCCTCGGCGATCAGCTTCTCCGAATCGCCGATCCACTGTGCCTTCGCAGAGAAGTTGCCGTTCTCCCATCCGCCGAACTCGACGGAGAGCGGCTTGAGGCGTACTCCCTCGGCGGGTCTGATGCCGACTAGAAGCGGGAAGCTGGGGCCATCGCTAGGCGCGGTGACTTCGAGCGTGTGTTTCTCCCGGCCTGTCTCACAGAGGCGCTTCCATAGCGTGGGCAGCCCATAGACTAGGACGATCGGGTCCAGGGTTTCTCCGTCGACGGTGACTGGTATGCGAGGATGGTAGCTCAGGAACTGGCTGAGATCGCCGTAGTCAGCATACACCTCCGCTCCTGTGTCACCCAGAACCGTGACCCGTAAGTTCGTGCCGGGGTTCAGGACGGCGTATCGGGCTGCCTCGCCGGAGACCGGCATCTTGGCAGCCAGGTCCTTCAGCTTCATGATGCGGTCCGAGTGGTTCCCTTCCCAGAGGTTACAGCGGTAGAAGCGTACCTCGCCCTGCTTGCCCTGCGCCCGAAGCTGAATCTCGAAGTGCCTGGTATCCGGATGCGGTCGGAACCGCCTCTTGAAGCCCTGCTCATCGCGGGCGGCGGAGAGGGTGAACTCATAGGCTCCGAGGAACTGCCCGTTTTCGTTGAGGTAGTAGACGCAGGGATGCGCAAGGCCGTCCACCTGACTGCCGTACGCGCCGGAGATGCAGTAGTCCTTCGTGGGATCGACCTGGTACCCATCGAGCCGCTGCCTGACTCCGGTGTAGTCACCGCCCGTATCGCGTGTGACCTTGACCAGACGTGTCGATCCCTTGGTGACCAGTTCACATCGGCCTGTGCCCGTTCCCTCGGAGAAGAACTGCCAGTTCGCGGGCGTCTTGTCCGGGAGCACGTCGAGGAATAGAGGGTTCTTCACGATATCGGCCGCCTGCGTATGGCAGAGAGCAGTCAGCAAAACGATCAGGACCAGCAGTTCTCGCATATCAACACCTCCGGCGCAGAGTCGGCAATCTACCCTTGCACCATGCGCAGAATCTGTGCTAACCTGTGCGCAGTGTGCCTCGCATCACACTCAGATTCCATGCGGGGCGAAGGTTTCCCTTGCCGGTTGGCAAGAGGCACAAACGATGGAGGCTAAGGTATGAAGCGGGCGTTGATGGTCTGGGGCGGATGGGACGGCCATGAGCCGAAGCAGTGCGTGGAGGCGGTCGCTCCTGTTCTGCAGGCGAACGGTTTCGAGACGATCATCTCGGACACGATGGATTCCTACACGGACGCCGATCTGATGGGTTCGATAGATCTTGTCGTCCCCTGCTGGACGATGGGCGAGATCTCGGGCGAGCAGTCGAACGGACTCCTGCAGGCAGTCCGAGGGGGTGTCGGCATCGCGGGCTGGCACGGCGGGATGGGCGACTCGTTCCGCAACAACACCGGCTACCAGTTCATGGTCGGCGGCCAGTGGGTCGAGCACCCCGGCGGGATCATTGACTACACGGTGGATATCACCAAGCCGTCGGACCCGATCGTGGCGGGGCTGGGCAGCTTCAAGATGAAGTCCGAGCAGTACTACATGCACACCGACCCGGGCAACGAGGTGTTGGCGACGACGACCGTGAGCGGCGACACCTATCCGTGGGTCGCGGGCACTGTCATGCCGGCGGTCTGGAAGCGCATGTACGGCGCGGGCAAGGTCTTCTACATGTCGCTCGGCCATGTGGCATCGGATTTCCAGGTACCCGAGGTGATGGAGATCATCAGGCGCGGCGCGATCTGGGCGGCGAAGTAAGGAGCGAGCAATGAAACCAACCAAAGTCGGCATCATCGGATGTGGAAACATATCGGGCATCTACTTCCAGGCCGGGCGTACGTTCGAGATTCTGGACATCGTCGCATCTGCCGACATAATCCCGGAGCGCGCGAAGGCCAAAGCGGAGGAGTACGGGTGTGGGGCGATCACCGTTGAGGATGTGCTTGCCGATCCGAGCATTGAGATCATCATCAACCTGACCATCCCGATCGCGCACGCGTCGGTCGCGCAGAAGGCTGTCGAGGCCGGAAAGAGCGTCTACAACGAGAAGCCGCTCACGATTACTCGTGAGGACGGACGCAAGCTGCTCGATACCGCGAAGGCGAAGGGCGTACTGGTGGGATGCGCGCCGGACACCTTCATGGGCGGCGGAATCCAGACCTGTCGGAAGCTCATCGACGACGGATGGATCGGCAAACCGATCGGCGCGACGGCGTTCATGATGTGCCATGGCCACGAGGGTTGGCATCCCGATCCCGAGTTCTACTACAAGGCCGGCGGCGGCCCGATGTTCGACATGGGTCCGTACTACCTCACCGCGCTCGTGAACCTCATGGGCCCGGTGAAGCGGGTTACCGGCGCGACCCGCATCACCTTCCCCGAGCGCGTCATCGGGAGCGAGCCGAAGCGCGGTCAGGTCATCAAGGTGGACGTGCCAACGCACGTCGTCGGCGTCATGGACTTCGCCAGCGGGGCGGTCGGCAACATCATCACCACGTTCGATGTCTGGGCGGCCGAGCTTCCGCGGATCGAGATCTACGGCACCGAGGGCACCCTCAGCGTCCCCGACCCGAACAGCTTCGGCGGACCGGTCCGCGTGAGGCGCGAAGGCGCGAATGAGTGGAGCGATGTGCCGCTGACTCACGGCTACGCGGAGAACAGCAGAGGCGTCGGCGTCGCGGACATGGCGTATTCCATCCGAAGCGGCAGACCGCACCGCGCTAGCGGCGACCTGGCATACCACGTGCTCGACGTCATGCATGCGTTCCACGACGCGTCAAACCAGGGCAAGCACATAATGCTCGAGAGTACCGTCGCGCAGCCCGCACCTCTCCCGCTCGGGCTCCGGCACGGCACGCTGGACGAATAGCAGAATGGAGTGATGGAGCAGTGGCGTGTTGGCTGCCGCCATGCTGAATGACGTTCGGCATGACAACCACCCCACAGCTGCAGCCTGACGATGGAAAGACTTGCACTCGGCGTAGACGGTGGCGGCACGAAGAGCGATGCCGTCCTCATGGACGAACAAGGCGCGGTTCTCGGCTGGGGCCGAAGCGGGACCGGCCAGGGTCTCTGGGCCGGGCACGATGCCGCGCTGGAGAACTACTCGCTGGCCGTTCGGGACGCGCTCGGCGGACGTAGGCCTCGCGATCTCTGGGTCGCCGGCCTGTACGACCGCGTGCTCGATCTGCTCGACCTGAAGAAGACCGAGATCCACTGGGTACGCGCGGGCGAGCTCACCCGCGGCCTCGCCACCGGCATGGTCACCCACGGAATCCTTGTCCTCTCCGGGACTGGGGCCTTCGTCGCGGCTCTCACCGAGACCGGAGAGCATCTCACCTTCGACGGCCTCGGCCCGGTGCTCGGCGACCGTGGTAGCGGCTACCAGATCGGGCTCATGGGCATGCGCGCCGCGATGACCGCGTCGTGGGGGCCGGAGCGCGCAACTGTACTGGAGCAGGCCGTGCCCCTCGGCCTTGGTGTCGCCAACGCCAACGAGGTGTTCAACCTTGTCTACTACGAACAGATCGGCCGGTCGCGGATCGCATCCGCCGCGAAAGCGGTGATCGACGCGGCGGAGGATGGAGACCGCGTCGCCGGGGAGATCGTCCTGCAGGCGGCCGATGACATCTCGGAGACGCTTGCCGACGTCATCGCAAGGATGAGCCTGCAGGAGTCGGACTATGCGCTGGTTGCGTCCGGCGGGATCGCCCAGACCTGCGCGATGTATTGGGACCGGGTCTGTGAGCGGGCACTCGCCATCGCCCCGAACCTGCGCCCGGTCCGGCCGATGGTCCGCCCTTGCATTGGTGCGGGCCTGCTCGCGCTGAAGGATATGGGCGTTTCATGGACTCCGGATCTGCTAGCTCGGATCGAGGAGACCCAGAAGCCGTTCCTCGACAAACTTGATCGGCAATAGGAGAGACGTATGCTGGCAACGCGCTACCTCAACGCCATACACGACCTGCTGAACAGCATCGAGCGGGAGCAGGTCGCCAACATCGAGAAGGCCGGGCGGATGATCGCCGACTGCTGGGAGTCCGGCGGATCGGTCTTCATTACCGAGATGGGCCACGGCACCGCCTCCGAGATGACCAACCGCGCCGGCGGGCTGATGTCGCTCCGCCGCTTCCACTTCGGCATGAACCTCGACAATGGGATCGCGGAGTGTATGCAGAACCGCCCGCGCCCAGAGCCAATTGAGCCCGACCTGGAGCACATCCGGTGCGCGGTCCGCACGAGCCAGCTCAGGGCAGGGGACGTCGTGCTCGTCGGCTCCGTCTCGGGCCGGAACCGGATGCCTATCGAGCTTGCGATCCAGTGCCGGGAGATCGGCGCGAAGGTGATCGTGCTCACCGCTCTGCGGTACACGGCGAACGTCACCTCGGCGCATCCGTCCGGCAAGAAACTCGCTGACGTCGGCGATCTCGTGATCGACATCTGCGCTCCCTATGGCGATGCTTCTCAGAAGGTCGAGGGGCTGGCGGTCAAGGCGCTCCCGGTTTCGGGGATCGGGTTCATCGCATGTCTCTGGGCGATCTGCGGCGAGGCGATCGAGGCGATGCTGGCGAAGGGCCTCACGCCGCACGTCTACATGAGCCACAACCGCGAGGGCGGCCCGGAGTTCAACGAGAAGTCGCTTGCGGAGTACAACAAGGTCGGCTACTGAGTCCGAGGAGCGATCATGTCCGAGCCGCGTGTACGACGCGCATTGAAGAGCGGGAACGGTGTCGTCCACGAGGTGACGTGGGAGGACGGTCGTTGGGTCGTTCGGTTCCTATCAGAGCCGCGCACGAGCCCGCAGTCGCTGTGGTTTAGTCTGGAAGCCGACAACCTCCAGGGCAAGCCGGTGCGGTTCGTCTGGATGAACGCGGATCACACGCTCGGGAACGCCGGGGCTCTGGGGAACATACGCCCGGTGCTGAGGGTGTCCGGCGGAGGATGGATGCGCTGCCTGGAGGTGGAGGTCGTGACCGCCGATGACGGTCGGCTCGAACTCGCATTCGAGCACAACCGGCCCTCAGACCGGGTCGCCGTCGCCTTCTGCTATCCCTACTGCTCGGATCACTTCCAACTCACCCTCGACGAGACGAGACTGCCCGCGCCCGCTACCATCGGCATAACGGGGCAGGGGCGTCCGCTTCCTCGCCTGAGGCTCCCGGGTTCCGGTGGGGCCGGCGTGTACCTCATGGCCCGCCAGCACGCCGGAGAGACGCCCGGCTCGTGGGTGCTCGACGGACTCATCCGCGCTCTGGCGAAGGACGGCCCCGGGGAATTCGACTGGTGGATCGTGCCGTTCGTGGATCTGGACGGCGTCGAGAACGGCGACTACGGCAAGGACGCGCATCCCTGGGACTTCAACCGCGCGTGGGAGAAGATGCCGATGCGTCCGGAGGTGCTCAGCATCCAGGCCGACCTGCACAGGTTCGCGTCACGGTACCCGAAGAGACTGTTGATTGACCTGCATGCGCCCGGCCACGCGGAGGACGGACTCTGGGTCTTTATGCCGAGATCGCACAGGCCGGCCGCCCAGCGTGTGGTCTCCGAAAGCATAGCCTCGGTGCTGGCTTCCGTCTTCACGGAGGTCGAAGCTTCGGAGCTGAAGCGTGAGACGAATTACGCAAGCCGCTGGGGCGTGGATGCTACCTTCGTGAGTTGGGCCTGGGATCGTCTCGATCACACACCCGCCGCATCCATCGAGACCAGCTACCAGAGCTTTGCGGGCCGCCGGCTCGACATCGATGGCTATCGGGATATCGGCCGCCGGTTGGTATCGGCTTTCGAGGCATACAGCGATCGGGACGGCTGAAGAAGGACGAGCAACGGGAGAATACACGCATGCGAAGAGATACGATCTCAATGTTGTTCATATGGCTTCTGGCAGTCTCCGCCTTGCTGCAGTTGCTGGTGACACTTCTGACATGGCGTGACGCTTACGCTTTCTCTCACCGGTTGATGTGGGCATGGTACGGCGAAACGCCCGGCATGACTGCATTCTGGAGTCTCGCTGTGGCTGCCGCCGGCATCGCGGCCGCGCGAATGAAGTGGGCGAGCTATCTTCTGGCAGCCGCGTTGCTGGGGCGTTTCGGTCATGACCTTGCGTTCGCTGGTTTTGGACTGATGCAGATGGTGTGGCCGATGGTGGCGCTGGTCATTGTGGTTAATACGCTGGCGATGCCGTCAGCAGATGAAAAGGCCGAGCCTGTGCCTCATGCCTCTGGTGACTTGACCTTTCGCTGGACCGCGCGCTGGCGTTATCGGTTCGCTGCAATGGCTGTAGTCGGTCCGCTGGGACCCCTAGTCGTGCTCGTACCGATGTCGCGAATGGGGATACTTCCGAACTGGTTACCGTTTGCCTTTATAGGCACAGTCCTGGTATTGATCGGCTACGTGCTCAACTTCTACCCGTCGCGTGTCGAGTTCACTGACGAGCGAGTGATCGTCTGCCATCTTCTCGGGAAGGAACTCCACATATCCGGATCAGATATCGAATCGCTCGATTTGGAGCGAGAGATATCTCCGTCAATGCCTAGGGGCGCGGCGATTCGACTGGCCAACGGCAAGACCGTACTCATCCCTCCGTTCTTCGAAGGTCTTGACGAACTTAGAGCCAGCCTCCAGCGAATGGTCGGAGGCTCTCTCAGCATCCAGACGCCGGAAGGAGAGGATGCATGACGAACTGCCAACTCATCTGGGCGGAGCTGATACACCTCAGCACCAACATGTGGATCGACCGCGAGGACTCCCGGTGGGACCACGATCATGTCGTGAGTCCCCACCTGCGCTTCGACTCCAACCTCTGGAACGAACTCGTCGGGCGCATGGTCGAGGCCGGGGTCAACATGGTCGTCCTCGATCTGGGCGACGCCATCCAGTACGCCAGCCACCCCGAGATCGCCGTCGAGGGCGCGTGGACCGTCGACCGGATGAAGCAGGAGATCGCGCGCCTCCGCGAGCTCGGCATCGAGCCGAACCCGAAGCTCAACTTCTCCGCGTGCCACGACGCATGGCTCGGCCCATACTCCCGGATGCTCTCGACCGACACCTACTACGCCGTCTGCAAGGACCTCATCGGCGAGATCATCGGCATCTTCGACACGCCGCGCTTCTTCCACCTCGGCATGGACGAGGAGACGTATGCCCACCAGCAGCACTTCGAGTACGTCACCATCCGCCAGTTCGACCTCTGGTGGCACGACATCTACTTCCTCTTCAAGCAGGTCGAGGATGGCGGCGTGCGGCCGTGGGTCTGGTCGGACTACCTCTGGCATCACCCCGAGGTCTTCTGGGACAAGATGCCCAAATCGGTCCTCCAGAGCAACTGGTACTACGGCGAGCCGTTCAACAGAGAGGACACCTACGTGAAGGCCTACCTAGACCTCGAGGAGCACGGCTACGACCAGGTCCCGACCGGCGCGAACTGGTCGTGCGACACCAACTATGGCGACACGGTGAAGTTTGCCCGGGAGAACATCGCTCCCGAGCGGCTGAAGGGCTTCCTCCAGACGATCTGGCGTCAGACTACCCCCAGGTGGCGCGAAAAGCACGTCACCGCCATAGAGCAGGTCGCCGCAGCTAGGAAGGATGTCGAGAGGTCCAGCGACTCTTCCTGCGAATCATCCCGAGAAGTGTGACGAATCCCGCTGCAAGGGCAACTCCGCTTGCAGGTTCGGGCACCACACCAGGCCGGGCCCAGTAAGTATACCCATCGTTGCATGCCACATGCACCAGGTATACCTGACTCGGCGGGGCGTATCCGGAAGGGAAGCTTGCGGTTCCTGGCAACACGTTCGGCTGTCCGGGCTTGATGTAACAGGACGGAGCGCTCGTGCGATAGCCGAACGCACCCTGCTGAGTATGCCATCCGCCGTTCGTGTCCCAGTTCGGGCGCACATACGACGAGTCACCTGTCCAGCCGTCAAGCGCTGGCTCCGCATTCCCCCCGTTCGGGAAGACCGCCAAGGCTTTCACGCCGGCGAGTCCTCCATGCTCCGGCTCGGATGATCCTTGGCCCACGGTGACGAGATAGTCCCAGAGGTTGTTGGTGGTGTTGATCGTCAACACCTCGACGTACGGGACGTAGTCGGTGTGCGAGGAGTAGTCGGGCCAGGGATCAGCCTGTGCCAGTCCGAATGTTGCCAAACAGAGCAGTACTGAAAGTACTGCTGCATTGGAACGCTTCATCTCTTTCTCCTTCCGCTCATGTCGCGCCGCCATCTGGGGCGAGATCGCGCAGAGCAGATGTTTCCGGCCGACGGTTGCCCTTATCTTTCCGAGCCCGTCTGTCCGTATGGCCCACAACATAGGGCCAGATCTATCCGGCTAACGCAGTATTACCTAACAGGATAAGCCTATAGTATATAGCTGTCAACTGGTACTATTACCAGTTTTTCGGAGTATCCGCATGGAACGCGCCTGCATTCACCTGCCGTCGCCCGGCGTGATATAATAGGGCTTGCGGGGATGAACCGCACTTAACTGACTGATCCCCCCGTACTTCATCTTCTGGGTCGAGCACGGGTGCTGCAGGAGCACGACGCATGACGAGTCTGAACCAGACCCCATCCGGGGAGCGGATGCACATAACCATCTTCGGGCGGCGGAACTCCGGCAAGTCGAGCCTGATCAACGCTCTCACCGGGCAGAAGGTCGCCATCGTCTCCGAGGTAGCCGGCACGACGACCGACCCGGTCACCAAGGCGATGGAGATTCTGCCGATCGGGCCGGTCGTCATTACGGACACCGCCGGGATCGACGACGTCGGCACGCTCGGCGAGCTGCGGGTCGAGAAGACGCTCAGGGTCCTCGAGAAGACCGACCTCGCCGTACTGACCATCGAAGCCGGGAGCGCTCCATCCGACTGGGAGGACAAGCTTGCCGATATGGTCCGCGAGCGCAAGATCCCGATGGTGGCGGTGGAGAGCAAGATAGACCTTCGTCCGAAAGGTCCGCCTGGTCAGATCGGTCCGGCGGCCGCCTGGGCTCAGCAGAACGGCCTGCCGTTCGTCGGCGTCTCCGCGGTCACCGGCGAGAACATCGATGCCCTCAAGCAGGCGCTCATCTCTAATGCGCCCGCGGGGTTCGCCGAGCCGACGATCATCGGCGATCTGATCGTCCCCGGCGACATCGTCGTCCTCGTCGTGCCGATAGACAAGGCCGCGCCGAAGGGACGACTCATCCTCCCGCAGGTGATGACCCTCCGCGACGCGCTCGATCACGATGCCTACGCGATGGTCGTCAAGGAGCGCGAGTTGAAGAGCGCCCTGGGGAACCTCAACCGCAAGCCGAAGATCGTCATCACCGACTCCCAGGCTTTCCTCAAAGTCGCCGCAGACACCCCGAAGGAGGTCTGGATGACGAGCTTCTCGATCCTGATGGCCCGCTACAAGGGCGAGTTGGCCGAGTTCGTGCGGGGAGCGAAGGCGCTCCGGCGGCTGAAGATCGGCGACCGGGTGCTCATCTCCGAGGGCTGCACGCACCACCGGCAGGGCGACGACATCGGCACGGTGCAGATCCCCCGGTGGCTCAGGCAGATGGTCGGCGGCGAGCTCGAGTTCGGGTTCAGCTCAGGGATCGAGTTCCCGGCGGACTTCAAGACTTACGATCTTATCATCCACTGCGGCGCATGCACGCTCAACCGGCGCGAGGTCTGCTACCGTCAGCAGGTCGCGAAGGATGCCGGCGTCCCTATGACCAACTACGGCGTAACCCTCGCGTATGTCCACGGCATACTCGACCGAGCTCTCGACCCGTTCCCGCTCGCTAAGACCCTCTGGGAGCAGAGGGAATGTTCCGACACGAAGCCGAAACTCAGGATCGCGAGGACGAGCAACTAGGAGACCTTCCGTGCAATACGTCCTCATCGCCGTCATCGTCCTGCTGCTCGCCTACATGTACTGGTCCGGCAGAAAGCGTGCCGAGATCGACGAGTCCTTTCTCCGGTTCGTCGTGCCTCTGCCCGAGCCGGTCGAGTTCGATCCGACCGCGTTCACACGGGCGTTCCGGGAGCAGTGGGGCGGGGACACTACCTGCGACGAGAACCCGGACTGGGCCGACGAGAAGGATCAGGTGCGCCGATATGCCGTGGACGACGGCGTGAGCAAAGCTGTGATCTCCGACTATGCCATACCCCTCCCGAAGCGGTTGACCAGACTCGCCCTGATGACGTCCCACGCTCTCACGAACCAGGAGAGGGACGACCTGGAGTTTCACACCGCCGTGCTCACCATCGAGTCCGTCCCTGACCCCGAACATGCGGTCCAGTGTGTCCGCTCGGTCGCAAGGATGCTGATCACTCTGATGAAGCTGTATCCGGGGGTCGGCTATGCCAATGCCTCGGCGCAGGTGTACTACCAGCGCAGTCGAGTCGAACCCTTCATGGACGATGATCTTCACAGCCCTCAATTGCTATTGGCCGTGTGTACCTCGGTGCATCTCGTCTCTGCGGGCAAGGGCGTATGGCTGCATACTCATGGAATGCGGTACTTTGGGTTGCCGGACCTCGAGGTGAGGTTCTCGGATGACGCGCTAAGCGACGATTACTACGACCTCCTCATGAACGTAGCTGCCCATGCCATTGAACGAGAGACGCCCATAGAGGCCGGAGACACCGTGAGTTTCGACGGCCACGATGAGGTCTTCGCGCTCAAGCGGTCGCGGTTGCGGTCCAGACGCCATCACGGTAGGTGGAGGGCACTCGAGGTTGTAGGACGACCGCCCTCAAGACCGTAGTAGCTCGCCGGCTTTGGATGCGGCACTTCCCTCCGGTGCCAATCGAAGGTACTCCTCGAGGTACATCCGCGCGTTCGACGGGTTTCCGGTCCTCACCCAAAGCAGCCCGCAGTCGAACGAGATCTCCGGGTACTTCGCCAGCAGCCCCCACATGTCGGCCTTCGCGCGCGCGTCGAGGCAGAGGTTCAGCGCCTTGGAGAAGCCGTCTGCCGAGTTCGCCGATGCAATCGCCGAGAACGCTATCCGCATCAGCCGTTCGAGCACGACCCCGCGCAGTGCCGGGTCCTCGGGCGTGTAGCTGAACACGAGTTGGTCGTCCTTCTCGAGACACGCCTTGATCACGCTCCTGTCGAGAAGGCCGTCGATGCTCTTAGCCAGAGCGAGAGATGTCTCGCCGGGGAGAAGCTGTGCTCCCGATGCGCTGAGTAGCCGGATCACCACCCGCATCCGATCCCGAATCCCCGGGTCTTGCTCCCATCCGTACTCCATGATCGCGTGGCCGAGCAGGCTCGTGTCCGAGAGGCCCTCAGTGCCCTTTCTGACTGCGTTCACATCCGCCTTGTACTCGATGAGCAGTCGGGCGGCCTCGACGTTTCCGCTCCGGCAGCAGTCGAACAACGGGGTCTCGTGGTACTCGTTCCTGGCGTCCGGATCGGCTCCATGCTTGAGCAGCAGTTCGACCGACTCCAGCTTGGGCGCGAGCGTCGGATCGGAGTAGATCAGATTCATGTTCCGCAGAACGGTTTCACCGTCGTTGTCCCTGGCGTTAGGGTCCGCGCCGTGCTCGAGCAGCAGGCGTATCAGTTCGGGCTTGGCGTAGAACACCGCGTTGTGAAGGACCGTCTTGCCGTCCTCGTCTCTCGTGCCCGTGTCGGCGCCGTGTGATAGGAGCAGTTGCACCATCCCTTCGGCGTCGTCTTGCGAACAGGCAAGTCGGAGAGCGGTGTCGCCGTCTCTGCTTCGGATGTTGACATCGGCCTTTCGGGCGAGCAGGAGTCCGGCGTCCTCGATCGAGTTGTTCCACGCAGCCCACATCAGGGGAGTGCGGCCGTCCTCGCCGATCTCGTTCGGGTCGCCGCCTTTCGCGAGAAGCGACTTCAGCCGTGCGGTGTCCTTGAAATAGGCTGCCTCCAGCACGGTGGCGTCGCCTTCTATGGTGAACTTGCGCTCGTCGATCTTGGAGCCGTTGAGATAGATCTTTGCCGTGTGTTCGCCGGGATAGAGCGTGCCCGGCTCGTCGGCGCCGATCCGAGCCCAAGACCACACGCCGGCGATATCCGTCGTGAAATCGACTGTCCAGTTGGCCGGTTCGCCCCACTCCTGGCCGGGGGCGAGGAACTCGACGGCGAGCGCCTGCTTGTGAGCGCGCTTCTCGTAAAGGAGATTGTCCATGTCGACCTGGCAGTAGACGTATCTCGTCGAGGCGCGATCGAACTTCAATGCGAAACTCCGGGCTTCCGGCTCGGGGGCGGGCTCTCCACCCTCGAAGAAGCGGATGCCCGTGACCTTGACCTCGGCCGACTTCGTCGCCGGGACGTCCTTGAACGCCAGGTTGAACCGCTTCAGGTCCTTGACGTTGTCCAGCGCCAGCACGCCGTAAGACTTCGGGAGGAAGACGTAGAGCGCGCCTTGTCGCAGGCAGATTCTCGGCTCCTGCGCGGCCAGCAGATCGACTGACCCGTTCGCGCCGACGAAGCCGACTCCGGTATCGGTGGCATAGAAGAGCCCGATCTGCGCATCGTACGCCAGTCCGCTGATGGTCTGTGTGGGATGCACGTAGACCTTGGATACCGCCCCTGTGGTCAGCACCTTCAGCACCACGCGATCCGTGGCGATGTAGGTCCGCTCGCCGTCGCCGGTCACGGACGCGATGGAATCCTTCGATGTGAACACCCTCGCGTACTGGCGCAGGCTGCCCTTCTCCGGGCGCAGGAGGTAGACCTCCTTCTGCTCGGTCGCCGGGTTGTGCCCGACCAGGTAGAGGCAGTTCGACGCGCCGGCGAAGAGCCGGCAGTTCGCGAACGGCATCTGCGCGATCGGCTGGAACGATGCTCTGGGCAGACCGCGATAGTCGAACTCCTTGTCCTTGGGCGGCATCGGAGAACCGATGTGCGTCGTCGTGCTGAGGATCAGCGCGCCGTTGTCCAGGTAGACCATATTGTCGAAGAACTTGTCCACCGAGTACTGGTACTGCTGAGTCGGGCTCATGATCTGGCTGAGATCGTGCCCGATCCACGGGCGACCGCTGTTGTCCACGGTGAAGTTGACGTAGTACCACTTCGATTCCTCGACAACCTTGTCATCGAGCGGCGGGCACACCCAACGCAGCTTGACACTGCATTCTTTGGGTAGTGCGACGGTGATGCCCCGATGGATCATCGGCTTCTCCGCGCACAGGGAGTTCGCCGCCGGCAGTAGGACCGCCAGAACAGACAAGATCACAGCGATACCCCGATTGCCTCGAGTGTCTGTGGTAGCTCCACCCCGACTACCCCGAGTGTCCGCGGAGCGGATGTATCGAGGGGCGATCGGGCGCCGTAGTGATAGACTAGTATTCGCCATAGGACACCCACTCCTTCACTGCCTTCTGCCAGACCGTAAGGCTCGCGTCGAACTCCGACCAGAACTCCTCACGGTTGAACTCGCCGCCCGTCGCTCTCATCGCGCCTGTCATGAAGCTGTTCTGCGCCTCGTAGACTACGTTGGAGTACAGCCTTCCGCCCTCGACGGCGAACGACGCCTGCGGGATCGGGATCTTGCCGATCAGGATGTCGAACGTCTCCGCCAGCGCGGAGGAGGCGCCGCCATCTTTGTACGCGACCGCGATCTTGCCAACATTGAGGAAGTCGCCAAACTTCTCGCCGAGCTTGCCCAACTCCGACTCGGCGAAGTCCGAGGCCTGGTCCTCGATCTCGGACTCAATCTGATCGTTCGTGAAGTCGGCGATCAATCGGAGCGCGACAGGGTTCACCTGCTCGGGCGCCGGCTCATCGGGAAGACGCTTCGGGTCGGGCAGGGGAGGCGGTGGCTTCGACCACGTCTTGATCTGCTCGGATGTCACCGTCGGAAGCATTCCATTGGTGGCATGGACATCGCGCGTGTAGAGCTTGATCCTCAACCGCTCGCGCTCATCCGCGGTCAGGCCGGGGATACCGACTGCCTTCTTCCACAGGGCGTTTCTCTTGCTGATGAGCTGGTCCAACTGCGCGATCTCCTGGGCGTTCGGCGGCCACTTCGGGCTGAGCAGGTCGATCTTCCGCTGGCACTCACGCGCGGTGTCCCACTCCTCCTGCGTCAGTCCGCCCTGCTTGAGGTTGATCGGCACCGGCCCCGTGCCGAGCGTCAGCGGCACGACTGAATCTATGCTGACCGCCGGCGCCGTATCCAAGTCCGTCGCCGATGCCGAGGGTAGCTGAAAGTCATTCAGCAGTACCTGCCTCACCTGCTGAAACGCCACCTGCTGCGGGTCCGGAGCCGGAATCGGCGCGGGCGGAGCGATCGGCTTCGGAACCAACTGAGGCTGCGGAGCCGGTTGCGGCGCAGGCGCAGGCTGAGGTGCCGGCGTGGGTTGAGGTTGCGGAGTCGGCTGTGGCTGCGCCTGGGGTGCGGGCTCAGGCTCATCGTCCGGCTCGGACGGCTGGCAGTGCTCGCATCCGGAGCCGTTGCAGTAGGCGCATACCGGATCGCCCACAGGCGGCACCTCGATACCGGAAACATCGACGATCGCGGCCAGGGCTGGGGCGGAGTTGCGGACGGCACACGGCGTCAGGCCCAAAAAGAAAGCCAGACAGAGCAGGAAGACGGAGACTCGCAGTAGATGCATGTTACTCTCACCACCGATGAGTTGGATGATCGGGGAAGACAATCCGTTCATCGCGCCGCATGACAGGCACACGCTGACGCTATACCACGATTATCGGCTGTGCCTGTCCCCAGGTGCAGATTGACACCACCGGTGCCTGCGAACTATGATCTGAGTAGAGATCACTCAGCCGAGGCAAGGCAATGGTAGGAAAGACAATCGCGATACTCACGTTTGTTCTCTGTGCCGCCTGTGCGCGCGCAGATTTCACATTCGTGCAGATCAGCGATACGCATGTCGGCAGGGGGAAGGACGCGTATAACGCCCGATACCGCGAGGTCATCCGGCAGGTGAACGCGCTGAAACCCGCGTTCGTCATCCACACCGGTGACGCGCTCGAAGTCTGGTCGCCGGAGAGCTCCGCGCTCTTCATGGAGATCAGCAAGTCACTCGCCGCGCCGATGTATGTCTCCCCCGGCAACCACGACCTGCTCAACATGAAGGCCATCGGCGCCGTGAAGGCTGCGCGTCAGATCGCCGCCTGGAAGAAGGCCGTGGGCCCCGACCGCGTGTCGTTCGAGCACGAGGGATGCGTGTTCATCGGCCTGAACTACACGCTCTGGAACACCGGGTATGCCGCCGAGGAGCGCCAGTCCCAGTGGCTCGACTCGGAGTTGAAGAAGGCTCAGGGCAAGCGCATCTTCGTCTTCGAACATGCCCCGATCTTCACTAAGACGCCCGCCGATCCGAACGGCGACTACTACGCGGTAGAGAACCCCGCTCGCGCCCAGATTCTCGCTCTGCTGAGGGAGTACAAGGTGGAGGCCGTCCTGACCGGTCACTACCACCGCTCGATGGAGGCCAAGTACTACGGCATCACCTTCCTGACGACGCCGGCGATCAGCTTCTCGACCGGCTCCGACCAGGGGCTTACCGGCTACTCGGTCTTCACCGTCAGCGACGGCGGCTTCACCCGCCGGTTCGTCGATCTCCGCACGACGGGGGCGCCGCCGGAGTTTGCGGTGCAGCAGTAGAAAACCACAGAGGACACGGAGGGCACGGAGGAGAGCATGTCCTTTGCAGAACTTGATGACACCGAGCAGCGGGAGATCTTCCCGAAGTGCCACGTGCGCTTCGTCCACTCCGAGAACATGACGCTATCATACTGGAACCTCGAGGAGGGCGCGGACCTGCCGTCCCATTCGCACCCGCACGAGCAGGTCTGCAACATGATCGAAGGCCGAATGGAGCTGACGGTGGGCGACGAAACGAAGTTCGTTCACGATGGCTCGGTAGTGATCATCCCGCCGAACACGCTGCACTCCACCAAGGCGCTGACCGCCTGCTACGTCATCGATGTCTTCTACCCGATCAGAGAGGACTATCGCTAGTGGACAAGCGCATCGAGATCGCCAACCAGGTCATGGACCTCGTCCGTGCCCCATCGCTTGCAATCATAGGCATCTTGAGGTAAACTGTGCACTGGATCGTCTGAACGACGTCCGTTGACCCATGCCGGCCCCGGCATGGTGGAGAATACGCGAAAAGGAGACAACGAACGAAATGGCCGTTACTGTTGATTGCGAGGTCTGTACCAAGGAAGACGAGTGCCCCGCGGCAGCGGCATGCCCGTTTGAGGCGCTGGTTCAGTCGGCTCCCGGCACGTGTCCGCAGGTAGATTCGGATTTGTGTACCGACTGCGGCATCTGCGTGGACGAGTGCCCGGCCGGCGCGATCGCGCTCTAGCCGGAGGATATCACTGTGATGCCCCCGCTTCCGTACCGGGAGACGGGGGCATTTTCATAGCAGGACGGGGAGGGAATATGTCATATCAGGCGTCAGATACCAGATACAATACAATGCGGTACCGCCGAAGCGGGCGCAGCGGAGTCAAGCTGCCTCTGATCTCACTCGGGCTCTGGCACAATTTCGGCGGGGTGGATACCCTCTCGAACAGCCGTGAGATGATCCTCAAGGCGTTTGACTTGGGGATCACGCACTTCGACTTGGCAAACAACTACGGCCCGCCTCCCGGATCGGCAGAGGAGTCGTTCGGCTCCGTCATGGCCAAGGATCTGCGCCCGTACCGCGATCAGCTCTTCATCTCGACCAAGGCCGGGTGGGGGATGTGGCCCGGTCCCTACGGCGACTGGGGATCGAGGAAATACCTCATCGCGAGCCTCGATCAGTCGCTGAAGCGCATGGGGCTCGATTACGTGGACCTTCTCTACCACCATCGCCCGGACCCCGAGACCCCGCTGGAGGAGACGATGTCTGCGCTCGATCAGATCGTGCGGCAGGGCAAGGCGCTGTATGTCGGTATATCGTCATACGATGCAGAGCGGACTGCGTCTGCCTCGAAGATCCTGAAGCAGCTCGGGACGCCGTGCCTGATCCACCAGCCGAGCTACTCGATGCTCAACCGTTCGATCGAGGAGAAACTGCTCGACGTGCTCGAGGCCGAGGGGATCGGGTGTATCGCGTTCTGCCCGCTGGCACAGGGATTGCTGACATCGAAATACCTCAATGGCATCCCGGAGGGTTCCCGCGCCGCGAAGCCTTGGGGATTCCTGAAGGCCGACCGCATCACTGAGGACGTGATCGCCAAGGTCGGCAAGCTGAACGACATCGCATCGGGACGCGGGCAGTCGCTCGCGCAGATGTCGCTCGCATGGGTGCTTCGCGACGAGCGGGTGACGTCAGCCCTGATTGGGGCGAGCAAGGTATCCCAGATTGAGGAGAACGCAGCGGCGCTCGAGCGGCTGGACTTCGCACCCGAAGAACTGTCTGCGATTGATGAGGCGCTGGCGTAGCTCGGCGCGCTATCTCAGGACGATGCCGGACTGCTCGACGACCTCGATCTGTCTGCCGTCGGCCCGGGAGAAGCGGCATATACCCTCGACGAGGACGTACCGCCCATCGGCCAGGCCGTCCGGTGCTGGGAACGGGCTCGACACGAGCGCGCCCCTGACATTGTTGTCGGGTAGGTCACAGCCGTCATTGAGGAAGAACGAGCATCCGCCCGTCGTGGCCAGGCCCGTGACGCGTCCCCATATCCGCACGCGCGCCCAGAGGTTCGACGGGCCGCCGACCGCGACGCCTCCCCATCGGGCATCGAAACCGCCAAGGGAGTCGAGGCGCATTCCGAGCGGCCTGATCTCCTGAGTGCCCTCATTCAGCGCTACGACGGCACCCTCCAGCACGGGTCCCATGAACTCCGGGTCCTGTGCCAGCCGGCCCGTGACCGTCAGCCGCTGACCGAGCGCGGGTGAAGCGGCGGACATCGGAATCACGCGGACGGCTTGGGATCGGTCGCTGCGCTGGCAGTACAATGCCCCCTCCGCGCCGATGCCGCTCGCGACTCCCGTGAAGCTGATCGAATCGCCCTCGCCGGCGTTCCGGAGCGCGCTGGCCTCGTCGGCGACGTACGCGCTGACGCAGTTGGAGAGCGGGGACCATGTGTTGTTCCGGAACTTCACCTTGAGCGCGAAATAGACGCGTCCCGAACACAATGAGTCAACAGCGAAGGATTCCCTGCGACCGCCTGCCTGCGGGATGGGAAGCCCGGCGACGGTAGCTGAAGTCGCCCATGTGGCCTCTGTGATCGGGCCGTCGGTGCGGTATCGGAGGTCGTACAACGCGCCCGGGTTGTTGGTGTCGCCGATTGAAGTCCATGCGAGGGAGACGGAGTTCGGTGTAACCCGGGTGACGATCAGATCGGAGACGATTGTCGGCGTCGGAATCCGTGCGCCCCAGAGGGTCTGGGTGGAAGTGCCGGTCGTCCATGTGACGAGGTCATCACAGACGCGAAGCCTCAACTGGTCGCCGGCTGCATTGGTGACGCAGTACTCCTGCGCGGTGGCCCAGTCGTAGCCGTATACATCAATGCCGGTGGAGGCGGCGTTTCGGGCGTCTTGCCAGAATATGGCGCCCCTGCCTGCCTCGGGCCTGGGTGGGTTAGCGGTGGTGTAGGCTACCGTCCTGATCTCGCCGGTATCGAGGTTCTTTGCGATTATGTCGAATCCGGGGCCGTTGGACTGCGCCCAGGCGACGAGGTTGTAGCACACCGAGGGTTCGAAGGCGGGCCCGACGAATACGGTCTGCTCAGCCGGGTTGTCGAACCGGATTGCTCGGATGGCGGTCTCCCCGAATCCGTTGTTGGCCTGGTAGACTATCGTGTCGCCATCGTGGGCGAACTGGGATTTCTCGGAGTCGCTGCCTACGATCAGGGTGGCGCCTCCGCGGGCGACATCGAAGCTGAAGAGGTCCACGGGGTAGCGATCTCCGACCTTCTGCTGCCTGTACTGACCGAAAACGCAGTTCGTGTACTTCATGCCGCAGCCGACCTGCTTCAGGTTACTCGGCCACGCAATGTGGAAGTTGTCGTTGTCCACGTCGCCCGCCATCAGGCGGTCGAGGTTCTGGTAGTAGTCGGTGTACATCAACCACTTGATCTCAGATCCGAGTGGTGCGAGCTGAAGCGACATTCCCTCCATGAGGATCGAACTGATTTTGATCACGGGATCATAGAAGTAGCAGACGCGCCCGTTCGTCTTGTCCTCAGTCATGATCAGCCAGTTTCCGATGCCCTGCCACACTATCGGATTCTTGAGGCTCGTCCTTATCTGGAACGGTGCGCCGGTTAGTGCATTGCACGCGACAGGCGCCGCAAGAATAAGCGCAAGTGCGAGCGAGCACCTTCTGAGGATATGTAGCGAGGTCAGCAGCATCGGAACTCCTGGACTGCGGGACTGGCCTGTCTCATCCTAGGTATTTTGCCCATTTTTGCCAAAACGTAAACTTTGATAAGTCATTGTTGTTTATTATGGCGACCGCGGATCGGCTGTCCGCGCAGGTTGTCAGCGCGAAGGGATTCCGGTAGAATGAATCGCCACACAAGGCGCTAACGGGAGAAGACCATGGACTTGATCACGAGAATCGCAGAGGACCTCGATCTGGTACGCGAGAAGCGTCCGCTCATCCACAGCATCACCAACTTCGTAGTTATGAACGAGACCGCAAACGCGACCCTGTGCATCGGAGCCCTGCCGATTATGTCGCATGCGATAGAGGAGGTTGCGGAGATGGTCGGCCTCGCCGGGGCGCTGGTGCTGAACATCGGCACGCTGACCCCGGATTGGGTGGATGCTATGGTAGTTGCCGGAAAGACGGCGAACGAACGGGGCATCCCCGTAATACTCGATCCGGTGGGAGCGGGCGCAACCAGCCTGCGGACGGAGTCGAGCAAGCGGCTGCTTCGGGACGTCAAGGTATCCATAGTTCGCGGCAACGCCGGTGAGGTTGCGGCGCTCGCGGGGATCGCGGCCGAAGTTCGCGGTGTGGAGCACGTCGCGGCGGCCGAACCGCCGGAGGTGATCGCATTGCAGTTCGCCGGGACCTACGGGTGCACGGTGGCCATCACTGGTGTCGTGGACGTTGTCAGCGACGGAATACGGAGCGTTAGGGTCTCGAACGGGCACGTGATGCTGAGCCGGGTCGTCGGTACTGGATGCATGTCGAACGTCATAGTCGGCGCGTTCGCGGCTGTTCAGCCGGACAGGTTCGTTGCCGCACTGGGCGGCCTGACGGCTTTCGGCGTGGCCGGTCAGATCGCGGCGCACGTGTCGGGCGACAAGCCGGGCACGTTCCATACGGTCCTCTACGATGCGCTCTACGGACTCAAGGCTGGCGACCTTCTATCGCTCGCGCGTATGGAACTGATCTGAACAGGCAGAACGAGACACCGGGGACGGCGCCGCTCTCACTCCGGCCTTCGGTCTCGCGCCTTACTACTGCCCGTACCGCTCCTTATAGTACTGCAGGATCTTCTCGCGCTCTTCCTTTGGGAGTCCGGACTTCCACTTGTGGTCGTCTTGCCTGAGTATGCTCTCAGCGTACTCAGGCTTGAGTTCCCTGACCTCAGGGATGAACTCGTTGTAGAACCGCTCGGCTACTTCGAAGAACCCGTGCCACTGCACGAAGTCCGGCCCCATCATGGATGCGCCGTGGCGGGCGCGACGTCCCTCGTGGTGCCAGAGCAGGTAGTAGTCCCACTCGATCTTCTCGTCGAACGGCGTATCCGTCAGCAACTTATCCGCGTATAGCTTGTCCATCGCGTCCTTCGCCGGCCTGGCGAACTTGTCATTGTACAGGTTGACGGCAGCGTCGAACTGCTTGTAGTAGCTCTTGACGTAGCTCTGTCCATGACATTGCCTGCAGACTCCCTGCATCGCTTCTCGCCTCGTCTCCCAATTCTCGAGCTTGGTCGAAATAGCCGGGCGGAGCGTCCAACTTATCCGCTTGCCGACGTCGTGCGTCAGCGGCTGGCTCGGCGTCGCCGACATATGGCACGTGGCGCAGTTCGGCGCGGCGGAGTAGTCCTTCCCGACGACCCACGGCTTTGCGCTCAGGTTCATCTTGTCCTTGTTCGCTCGGTACAGCACCCCGTGCTTCGATTCGTTGTAGATCTCGAGCTGCGGGTGGTCGGGCCCTAGGTGACACTTGCCGCAGGTCTCCGGCTCGCGTGCCTGAGCGACCGAGAAAGTATGTCTGGAATGGCAGGCGGAGCACGCGCCATTGCTGCCGTCTGGATTGATTCTCCCTATGCCCGAGTTCGGCCAAGTCTCTGCGTCAAGGCTTCCGTCCTCGGCGATCCTGATTGTGCTTCCGTGGCACTGCTTGCATCCAAGGTTCGCGGCGGGACCTCCCTCGACCATCTCGCCCAGGATATTGTCGAGTGATCCGATGAACTTGGCGCCGCTTGCGTGATGGCTCGCGGTGAACTGCTTCTCCTTGTCAGAGTGGCACTTGCCGCACACCTTCGGGCTGATCGCAGGGATGATAAAGCTGCCGTCGAAATGCTTCTCTGCCCCGGGAGCGCCTTCCTCGGAGACATGGCACATCTTGCACTCAACTCCCGAAGCGGCATGCCTGCTCTCCTTCCACTGTGCGACGATGACCGGAGTGGAGACGTTGTGGCAAGTCACGCATGCGCTTTGATCCTCAGCCAGCGGCTGCCGCCCGGGCACGTTCGCGAGTCCGATGGTGAGCATCACGGCGATCGTTGCTGCGAGTGATGTCTGTATCAGCTTGGTCATGGTCTACCTCGCATAGGTCGTGCGTTCGACATACGATATGTTGGCGAGCGGCGCGTGCGACTCCTCCGAGCAGATACGTTCAGAGCAGCGCGGCCGCAACCTTGTTGATGCCGAGCGCGATCTCGGCGCAGTCATCGGGTGTCAGCATCGGGCTGACGTTGATGTGTATCGTCCGTCCAAGATAGTCCAGGGTGCGAGGGCACATATCGCTCGAGTACCGGACACTGCCCTTGTACATCGGGCATGTGAAAGGACAGCCCTTCTGGACGTCGCGAGGATAGGCGAGGACTTCCGCCCACGCGGTGTATATGTGCCTGTCGGGAATGCCCTGATCGTAGATAGTTCCGGATCCGATTCCCTCGGCGCGAAGCGCCTCACCGAACCGCTTCGCGAGGGCTGCATCCGGCAGGTAGAAGATCAGACACAGCGAAGCCTCGCCTCTGTCGTCGTGAATCCTGCGAAACTCCATCCCCTCTCTCGGCTCTAACGCGCTCTTGATCGCGGCCTTGTTCGCCCTCATGCGCTCGATCAGACCCTCCATCCGCGAGAGCTGGACCAGTGCCAGCGCTCCGGCAACCTCGCTCATGCGGAAATTGACGCCGGGGAATGCGCGCATCCCCGCGTCCTGATCCCAGAACCTGACGGCGGCGTCGTGGTACATCCGGGCTCTATCGTACAGCCCCGAGTCGCTGGTGATCAGTACGCCGCCCTCGCCGGACGTGATGACTTTCGACATCTGGAGGCTGAAGCATCCAGCGTGGCCGATCGTTCCGAGTCTCTGACCCTTGTAGCTGGCCCCGACGGCCTGCGCCGAGTCCTCTATCACCCGGAGGTCGTGAGCATTGGCGATCTCCATGAGGCGGCCCATGTCCGAAGGGGCGCCTCGCATATGCACCGGGATGACTGCTCGCGTGCGATCTGTGATCTTCTCCTCGAAGTCATCAGGGTCGAGCGTAAGCGAGTCGTCTACCTCAGCGATAATCGGAATCGCCTTCGCCGCGATCACCGCCGCCGGCGTGGCGACGAATGTGTATGCCGGGATGATCACTTCATCTCCCGGACCGATGCCCGCGGCGACGAGTGCCGATATCAGCGCGCTCGTGCCCGAGTTGACGGCGAGGACGTGTGCAGCTCCCAGGTGACGGCCGAGCCTCTCCTCGAACTCCTCGACTCGTCCGGGGCCGCTCGGACGCTGGTGATAGCGGAAAAGAATCTTCTCATCGAGAACCTCGCAGACTGCGCGCTTCTCTTCCTCCGCAATCTCCATCGCCCCCGGATACATCGGAGGCTCGGTTCTGCTCCTCGCCGGCGTTCCGCCGTCCATCGCAAGCTTCTCGGTCATTTGTCCGCCTCGTAATACTCCAGGTATGATATGGTAGGCACTCCAATCAGGTCCGCGGATCTCAGCAGTGATCGCATGACGGTCATGTCGGGGTCTTCACGTATGCTCGACCAGTCGTGAGAGCCGTAACTCCACGTCAGGCCCTGCTCCGCCGTTCGGCTCAGGCATTCTTCGAGATACTCCCGGTATCCGCGCAGGTTGCCCCAACCGTTCATCTCGCGCCAGTACACATCCTGCCAGCCGTGGATTGGGAACTCCAGCATGTCGGGAAACCCCTGAGGCGCGTATCGGAACGGCTGAATGTCGAACGAGACAGGCTGGAAATCGTGATGGTCCCGCCCGTAGGTTCGTGTGAAACGAATGCCCAGGCCGTGCAGTATCTCCAGTATGTCTGGCCTGTCCGCGAGTCCCCTGTAGTAGGCATACGGCCCGGTGATGCCCGTGCATTCCCTGCCGAAGTAACGCCGAATGAGGTCGCTCGTGCGGCCTACCTCATCTTCGATCTGCGAGAGCGGCATCGCTCGGTGAACCTCGGTCCTGCCGTCGCCCCGGTCAATGCAGACCGTCTTCAGCAGTTGGTGGGAGTAGGTGTGCTGCTGGAAGTCGAACATCGGATTGTCCGCCAGAAGCTCCAGGTCGCGGGCGTTGCTTTCTATGACCTTGCCGACAAGGAAGAGAGTACACGGGTGCCGGGCGTGGACGTCCGCGGCCTTCCTCAGAAAGGCGCGGGTGATCTCCGGGTCGTGCATACACTCGGTATCATAGCCGATGAGCAGCTTGGGCAAAGCCGGCGTCTCCTGAGACCGCGCACCTTGACCCTGGGCGGAGTCGGTGCTACAATCGGCGTGATTATAGCATGACTTGCAGATTCCACGCACGGACACCAGGAGCCTTCCGATGAACCCTGAACTGATAAGCTGCCGAAGACTGACCGCCGGGCTGATCTTTCCGCCGATCGCGCTGCAAAACGTAAACCTCAACCGCCTCTACGCTGAGATCACCGAGCGCTTTCCGTACCAGAATCTCCAGCACCTGCCGGACGGAATCCGCATGGCCAACGCGGACAGTGACTGTTTCGTTCAGCAGGCGCGCATTCAGGTGAACGAGAACGTCATGCACTTTGAGGCGAGCAAAGAGAAGAGTCTGGAGATCTTCTCGATCGCGCGGGGATGGCTCGATATCAAGCAGTTCATGACGTTCGGTGTGAAGTTGACATGCTTCCTGCCGCTCGACGGCCCGGACGAAGCGGCGAGGTTCATAGATGACAGGATGTTGAGCGTCACCGGCTCGCAGTGGGACTTGCTTGGCCCGGGGAGGAAGGGTGCCGGCCTGCGCATCGTCCTTCATCAGAACGGGATTCACGAACTGAAGATCGAGCCGTTCTTCAACGACACATCCCAGCTCTTCATCGAACTCGATGTCCAGCATCCCGAGCCGTTCGACGACCTGACTGGCATCGAGAGCAAGATGGATGCCGCCTACGACTACGTCTTCGGCCCGCTCAGCCGGTTTCTATCATCTGCCAAGGCTGGTTGAGCCGACTGCGAGACAGTCCGCCGCGATCCTCAATGCCCTGCCTCTCCGAATCCTCGCCCCCAACCCTACTTGAAGCTCGGGAGGATGATTCCGCGCATGATGATGTTCTGGCAGAAGATGAATATCAGCAGCGTGGGTAACGCCGTCAGGGTAAGCGCCGACATCGTGATGTACTTCGGAGCCAGTATCTGCATCTCGTAGAGCCACACCATCATCGTCCACATCTTCTGATTCTGACAGACCAGGAACGCGAACATGAACGCGCCGTACGCCGCCGTGAACGACCCCAGGGCGATTACCGCGAAGATAGGCTTTGAGAGCGGTACGGTGATTCGCCAGAACATCGTCGGCTCGTTCGCCCCGTCTATGATCGCCGCCTCGTACAACTCCTTCGGGAGGCTGTCGAAGAACCCCTTGAGCAGAAAGATCGAGAATCCCCCGGCCATTCCCGGCAGGATCAGCGCCCAGAAGGTGTTCAGCATGTGCAGCTGCTTCAGCATCAGGAAGTTCGGGATCGCCGTCACTTCAGCGGGAAACGCCATGGTTGCCAACAGGAAGAGCAGCACCTTGTATGAGTACTTGAGATTGTACCGAGAGAGCGCATACGCGCATGCCGGGTTGACGATCAGGTGGATCAGGATGACCGCCGCGCAGAAGATGACGGTGTTGATGACGGCGCGGCCGTGCAGCGCCATGTAGCTGATGACCGTCGCGTAGTTCCGCGTGAGGAAATGCTTACGCAGGAAACGGTGGTTGTTTTGCACATACTGCATGTCTGCGAGAGCATAGGGAGCATCCAGTTCGAGGATGCTCTTCATCTTCGCGCCATATGCCTTGTTGACCGCCTCCGTGCTGCCGTACCGCTTCATGACGTGGTCCCGGAACAGGTTCTCGGCGTTCAGCGCGTGAATGGCCGTCACCGGGGCCGCCTGGGATACGAACTCCATCCAATCGGTGAGCGGAGTGCCTTCCTCCGGTAGGGACGTGGGTAGCGCGATCTGATCGAACGAAGCGTAGTCCGCCTTGTAGACGCGATTGACTTCGCCGATGCTGCCCACATACCGCTTTGACAGAAAATGCCTGTACGCAGGTGTGGCCTCGTCGGACACTCTCATGAAGCGGAACGGCAGGGTGCTCCGTGCGAACTCCTCCCAGTCCGGGCGTTCCCTCGGGTTTGCGGGCAGGGTGGGGGAGAGGTGCACGTCGGTGAACGCCTTGTACTTGGTGCCGTAGGCGGCATTCAGCTTCGCAATGTCCGCATCGTATTTGTCTTCCCTGAGGAACTTGGTGAACAGGAGTTCGCAGCCTACGACACGCGTGTAGTCCACGGGCAGTGACTGTTCGAACTCCAGCCATTCCTGCATCTTGGCCGACTTGTCCGGCTGCCACTCGCGCTGATCCGTCCGCTCGAAGGGGGAGAAAACCGTCTCGAAACCGTTGTTCTCCTCCTTGTAGAGCTTGTTCAGGGCGCCAATGTCATTGTCAAAACGCTTTCGAAGGAATGCCCGATACGCGTCGAGTAGCAGACTCGGGCAGTGAGACGTGCCGGGTATCGGCAAGTAATTTGCCTGCCTGTACGTCATCGGCAGAATCCGGCCGAACTCGGTCCAATCTCTGATCAGGGTTTTCTGACCGGGGCTGAGCGGCTCCGTCTGCGGGGCTTCGACTTCCTCCAGCTTGGCGAAGTCGGCTCGGTAGTATCCGTTGATCGCTTCGATGTCACCTGCGAACTTGATCTCGGCGTACTTGGCGCAGAGTGCCGACTCGCTGTAGAAGTACTTCGGCACGACGCGGTAGTCGTTGACATCGACACTGCTCTTGACCGCGGTTGATAGCATCACCAGGAACGGGTAGATCATGGTGACCGAGCCGACCGACAGCACGAGGTAGATTCCGGCGATGATCAAACGCATCGAGAGGGATTTTCGGCCCACGGTTGGGATGATTGCCATGCTGCTATTCCTCCCGCCCGGACGTCGAGAACCGCACGTTCTTGAGAATCCTCAACTGGTACATCGTGAAACCGATCAGCATGCTTCCCATGATCCAGGCGGCGGCGGTCGCATAGCCGAACCTCAGGTACATGAAGGCGTTGTACCAGATCTCCAGGCTGATTGTATGCGTCGCATTCAGAGGCCCGCCGCCGGTCATGATGAAGATGTTCTCCATGGCTTTGAACGAGCCGATGAACGCTCCGACGAAGTTGATGATGATAAGCGGTTTGAGCGTCGGAACCGTGACCCGCCATATCTTGCTGAGGACTCCGGCGCCGTCGAGGTCGGCCGCCTCGTACATGTCGTCCGGGATGCCTTTCATGGCGGCCAGGTATATGATGCTGCCCGGTCCAGCCCCCGCCCATATCGCCGGCAGGATGATGCAGAGCATCGCCAGCTTGGGATCCGACAGCCAAGTCTGCTGGGTTATCTGAAGGTGGCTCAACCACGGGTGTATGCTCTCGGCCAGGGCCATCGCCATCTGGTTGTAGTAGCCGATGAGCGTGTTGAACAAGCCCTGCGGCGACGGGTCGTAGAACCATTTCCACAGGAAGATGACCACGAGCGAGCTGGTCACCGCGGGCAGGTAGAACAGGGTGCGGTAGAGCATCTTGCCCCTGGGAACCTCGTTCAGCAGAAGGGCCAGTATGATCGGCACGCAGAACCCCAGGCCGATGTTCAGGGCAACGTAGGTGAGCGTGTTCAGCACGCCGACGCGGAACGTCTCGGAGTTCACGGCCTCGATGAAATTGTCGAGGCTGACGAACGCACCGCCGCCGAGGATGCGGTAGTCCTGGAACGCCATCGTCATGCCTCGAACGAGGGGCACATAGTTCCAGACCAGGATTGACAGCACGGCGGGCAGCATGAACGCCCAGGCCACTACGTGGATCATCTTGCTTCCCTTACCGCGCACCAGCTGCGTGTCCGCCGCATCTTCCGAGTGTGCCCTGGCAAGATTCCGTATGGAGACCGTGGCTATCGAGCCTAGCGCGACAAGGAGAAGTGCGAACACACCCCAGCCGATCTTTCGCCGTCGGTTCATGACGTCGGGGTCAACGTACCCGAGCATCTTCGTGTCGATCCGCTTGGCCGCGGCATCGAGTATCGCCTTCGGGTCCTTGTTCGGATGAAGCTTCATGTCAACGAGCGGGTAGTCCAACTCGATGTATATCATCTCGCAGTTCTTGCCGTGGGGTTCGGGTCGGCCGTGCTTGAAGGCCTCCTTGTTGGCCTCGATCCATCCCTTCGGTATGCCGCGCAGGTACTCCCTGTAGCCGAAGCGCTCCAGCTTGTCCGGGCTGACCATCTTCCCGAGACCCGCTTCGACGTACGCCGTCGTGCGAATGCGGTCGGCCTCGTCGCTCGACATGAACTTGATGTACTCCCACGCGGCATCGCGCGTGCGCTTGTCCTTGATCTGGGAGTTGATGCCCCACATACCCGCGTTGATCTCGTTCGCGCGACCGGCCGGACCCGCGGGCAGCGCCGCAATGCCTATCAGGCTGGGGTTCACGCTCGATTGCCGGTTGGTAACCATGTCATATGAGTATCCGAACCACTGGGCCAGCTTGTCCTGAGCGATGTCGGTCGCGTAAGTAGTGGTGTGGGAGGCGACGCCGTTAATGATCTTGCCGTCCGAGGGACGCTTCCAGGGGTCAACTACCAGCTTCCGGAAGAACTTCAGCGCGGTGACTCCGGCTTCGTCGTTGAAGACGCAGTGCCACTCTCCCTTTTCGTCCTTTGCTACCACGTCTCCGCCTGCTTGCCACAGGAAGTTGATCCAGTGGAATGCCGTTCCGCTGGGAGAAGCCTGGAATCCGAAACCGTACTGGCCCTTCTCGGGTATCGTCAGCTTCTGGCAGTATTCGTAGAACTCATCCCAGTCCCTCGGCGGCTTGTTTGGGTCTAGGCCGGCGATCTTGTAGAGGTCCTTGCGGTAGTAGAGCGCCATCACGCACTGGAACCACGGCATGCTGTACACGTGACCGTCAACGGTGATGACCTCGCGGATCGTTGGATGTACCCGCGCGAGTACTTCCGGGTCCTTCTTGATATACTCATCCAGTTGGAGAAGAAATCCCTGGTTGATGTAGTTGTCGAGCTTCCTGAAGTTGACGTAGAAAACATCCGGCGCGGTGCCGCCCGCCATCGCCATCAGCAGACCTGATTCCTGTGCCGGTCCCTGCACCTGCAAACCGCTCGCGCTGATGATCTTGATGTCTGGGTGAAGCTCTGCGAATCGCTCGAAGACCTTGCGTTGAGCCCGGCGCCACGGGTCAGTCGAGTCCTTCGCCGGGATCCCCCAGTCGCCGCCCCATAGGCGGAGTTCGATGGCGTCCTGTTGGACGGGTGAGCCGTTCGCGGCCGGAAGAAGGGCGGGCGGCAGCATCGTGAATGCGAGCAGGGCCAGCATGCACGAGATATATGTCATGGGTCGCTGCAAGTCTTGCTCCTGGAGAGTGCTTATCGGTCAAGAGAGGGTGTCTACAGTACCGCAAAACAGTATATCAAGCCCGGCCTTGGCCGTCAATAGTAAACGTTTACAGAGGTGCGTTTGTGCAGAGTGAGTCGTATTGAGGCATGGGGCGCAAAAAACATCTTGACAAACGGATGTTCGATGCCTATAATCTGGCATGGCGGTAATCGAACATGCGTTCTATAATCCATTTTCGACTCAACTCGTTTTTCGCGGCACTGGAGCAAATCCGGAGGCCGGAGTTCGCTGGGAAGCCGCTGCTGGTGACTCGCAAATCCGGCCGCGGGGAGTTCGTCGTCTCGGCATCCGTGGAGTGTGACCTTCCATTGTTGGGGCAGGAGTCGAGTTCCTGCCCCAACAATGAGTTGACCGCCCGCCATGCCCTGAGATACAACCCGACTGCGGTTGTAATCCCGGCGGATTGGGATCACTACCGCGAGGCATCCGGGGCGGTGATGGATATCCTCGCGAAGTATTCGCCGCTGCTCGAGCCGCACTCGCTGGACAGGGCGTACATGGATGTTACGGGCTGTACAAAACTTTTCGGGTCGCCTAAAACGATCGCCCGCGAGGTCCAGCGTACAGTGCTCGACCAGATCGGTGTGCCGGTGTCGGTCGGGCTCGCGCGGAACAAGCTGTCGGCGTGCGCGGCGTCCTCGGCGTGCAATCCCGGCGGATACACGGCGGTTCGGCCCGGCACGGAGGCCGAGTTTATGTCGCAGCTACCAGTTGGCGTCCTGAGCGGGGTGGGTCCGAAGATAGTTAGGCGGCTGGAGGGGCTCGGTGTGCGTACCGTCGGCGATCTGGCGGCGATCCCCGAGCGGCTGCTGATTCGGCAGTTCGGCGCGCTCGGGAGCAGGCTGCGCACACAGTCGCAGGGGATTGATCATTCTCCGGTGGCGGCGCTCTATCCGCCGTCGGCTATTATTATCGAACATACGTTCTCATACGGCGATGGTGAGCCGTCCGAGCCTGCGGTCGTAGAGGCGTATATGCTCAGGATGTGCGAGCGGCTGGCAATGCAGATGAGGAAGCGCGGCCGACGTGCGGGGTCGCTCAAACTCTCATTGGAGCACGAAGGATCGACGCCCGTGAACCGGTTCTACGCGTTCAAGTCGCCGGTCTCCTCAGCGCACGGCATCTACATAGGTGCACGACGGATTCTGATGGAGGTTCTGTCAAACACGTCGGATGCGTCTTGCCTGTCAGCCTGCCACGGTCTGAGACTCACCCTGAGTGACTTGGAATCCGGCGGGGGCATACAACTCAGTTTCATGGGCGATACCGAGCGACGGATGCGGCTCGATGCCGTGCTGGAGACGATCCGTTCTCGCTTCGGCGACCGAGCCATCGCATGCGGTGCGGCATGAACCGTTCAGTTGAGATAGCCTTGGACAGCAGTAAGCACGCGCCGTCCGCATTTCGATGGCGTGGGAGGTTCTACCGGGTCTCCGCCATCCGGGAATGCTGGCGGCTTCTCGGCGCATGGTGGGATGGGGAAGGGGAGCGGACCTTCTTCCGTGTGCAGACGGATACCGGTGGGATCTTCGAGCTTGTATACGATCACGTCCACCAATCTTGGCTGCTCGACCGGGTGGAGGATTGAGGAGTAACCGTCCAGTCCTGAGTGCGAAGCGTATCGAAGAACGGTCAGGTCTGGCCAACGGTTGTGCTGCTAGACCGCCCTTCGATACGATGCTCCGCATCACTCAGGGCTAGACGGTTGTATTATCCAGTACCGATATCCGCGTTCATCTGCGGTTTCAAATGGCATTCGCTCACCTTCACGTACATTCGAACTTCTCTTTCCTCGACGGAGGGAGCGCGGTCGAGGCGCTCGTCGACCGCGCGAAAGAGGTCGGCTGCGACTCGCTCGCCGTCACGGACCACAACGGCCTCTATGGCGCTGTCCGGTTCTACGACTATGCCCGGAAGGCCGGGATCAAGCCGATCGTCGGCGCTGAGATGGCGATGGAGAGCGGCCATCACATCGTGCTGCTGGCCAAGAACCTCTCCGGCTATTCGAACCTCTGCAAGATCGTCACCCGCGCGCACCTTTCTCATGAAAAGGGCCAGGCCGCCGTGAGCTTCGAAGTGCTCGATCGCCACAGGGGCGACCTCTTCTGCCTCTCGGGATGCCGCAGGGGTGAGGTGACCTCCCTACTGCGCGAGGGATGTCCCGAGGCCGCGGAGGAGGCCGCTTCCCGATATGCCGAAATCTTCGGGAAGAGCTTTGTCATCGAGATGCAGAACCACATCCTGCCCGGAACGGCTCTCCTCAATCAGGAGCTATGCTCGCTCGCCCGGAAGCTGAATCTCGGCGCAGTGGCGACGAACGACGTACACTACGCTCGCAAGGACGACTTCAGAGTGCAGGATATCCTTGCCTGTGTGCAGAGTATCACCAAGCTGGCAGACCGCCATCCGGTCCGCAAGCGGAACTGCGAGTACTACCTCAAGTCGCCCAAGGCGATGGCGAACCTCTTCACCGCCTATCCGCGTGCCTTAACCACCGCCGGCAGCATCGCAGCGCAGTGCAACCTCGACCTCGGACTCGGCACGTATCGATTCCCCGACTTCCCGGTTCCGAGCGGCGAGACGGCATACAGCTACCTGTGCAAGTTATGTTTTGAAGGCCTAGCACGATTGTACAAACCGATCACACCCGAGGCCACGAAGCGCCTCCAGCACGAACTGACCATCATCCACGAACTCGGATTCGCCGAGTACTTCCTGGTCACTTGGGACATCGTCCGCAAGGCCAGGGAGATGGGTATCCGCTGCTCAGGACGAGGGTCCGCCGCGGACTCGATGGTCGCCTACTGCCTGGGCATCACGATCGTAGATCCGCTCGAGCACGACCTGCTGTTCGAGCGGTTTCTCAACCCCGAGCGCAAAGGTATGCCGGACATTGACATCGACTTCGACGCCGCCCGGCGCGACGAGATCATCGAGTACATCTACAAGCGGTTTGGCGAGGACAAGGTGGCGATGGTCTGCACCGTCAGCACGCTCTGCGCGAAGTCGGCGATCCGCGATGTCGGCAAGGCGATGGACTTCCCGCAGGATCAGATCGACACACTGGCATCCGGGCTGCCTCACACGAAGGCTCGGCGCATCCGTGAGGCGATGGACAAGCTGCCCGAGCTTCGAGACGGCGGCGTCTCGATCGAGAAGATGGAGACGCTGGTGGACATCTGCGAGAAGGTGGACGGCTTCCCGCGCCACCTAAGCGTCCACCTCGGCGGCGTTGTCATCAGCCGCGGGCTGCTCACCGACCTTGTGCCGCTGGAGTGGGCGACGAAGGGCGTGATCGTCTCGCAGTTCGACAAGGACGATATCGAGACGCTCGGCTTGGTGAAGATGGATGTACTCGGCCTGCGGAACCTCTCGGCGATAGAGGATGCGCTCGTGTTGATCAGGGAGAATCACGGCATCGACCTCGATGTGGACAACCTGCCATACGATGATCCGAAAGTCTACGAGATGCTGCGGTCCACGAATACGGTCGGCCTCTTCCAGGTCGAGTCGCCCGGTATGCGTGGGCTGCTCGGACGACTTCAGCCGACGGGGTTCAACGACATCACCGCGCAAATCTCGCTCTTCCGGCCCGGACCGATGCAGGCGGATATGATCAATCCGTTCATCAAGCGGCGGCACGGCGAGGAGCCGATCACGTATCTCCATCCGAGTCTCGAGCCGGCGCTCAGGGAGACCTACGGCGTCATCCTCTACCAGGAGCAGGTCCTGCGGGTATCGAGCGCGCTCGCCGGATTCACCCCCGGCCAGGCGGATTCGCTCCGGCGCGCGATGACCACCGACCGCTCGCAGGAGGAGATGGAGAAGATCCGCGAGACGTTTGTCAGTGGCGCGCTCAAAAATGGCGTCGATGAGGAGATCGCCGAGAAGGTCTTCTCGCAGCTCAGGGCGTTCGCCGCGTATGGGTTCTGCAAGGCGCACGCCGCCTCGTTCGCCAAGATCGCCTACCAGACCGCCTACCTGAAGGCACACTACGCGCCCGAGTTCCTCGCCGGAATTCTCTGCAATGAGCCGATGGGCTTCTACCCGGCGAATGTGATCGTCGAGGAGGCACGCCGGATCGGTATCGGCATTCTCGGCGTCGATGTCAACCGAAGCCGGAAGAAGTTCAGTGTCGAGGAAGGGAACATCCGCATCGGGTTGATGCAGGTGAAGGGGATCAGCGATGCGGAGATCAAATCGATCGTGGATGCGAGGGCTGAGCGGGAGTTCGACTCGTTCAGCGATTTCTGCCGGCGCGCGCGTGTCGATCGCCCGACCATCGAGAACCTGGTCAACTGCGGCGCGTTCGAGTGCTTCGGCCATCCGCGCGGGAAACTGCTCTGGTTGCTCGGAGAGAAAACGTTGGGTGTCACACGCCAGGGGAGCCCGTCCGTTGAAACATTCCGGCTAATGGAGGTTGAAGCCGATGACCAACTCGCCGATCTGCCCGACGTGCCCGAGCCGCCGATGCACGTCCGAGTGCGGATGGATTATGAGATACTCGGACTATCGCCTCTATGTCATCCGATGGTCTTCTACCGGGAGACGCTGGCGCAGGCGGGGATAGTCAAGAGCACGGAAGCGAAGGGAAAACCCGGCGGCTCAATCGTCAGAATCGCGGGAGTCGTCGTCACGTGCATGCGCCCGCCGACTAAATCAGGGGTCATCGTGGTGTTCGTCACGCTAGAGGACGAGTTCGGCCTGATGGACACGGTCATTTTCCCGAAGGTCTACGAGCAGTACGGCCCGGTGATCTTCAACAGTCCCGGACTGATCATCGAAGGCAAGGTCGAGCGGATGGGTGAGCGCGGCCTGTCAATCATAGCGAGGAAGATATGGCCGCTCACTCCCGAACATAGGAATGAGGGCATCTCAGGCGACCGGCAGCGGTATCCTGAACGGAAGCGTTCCGCCGGGCAGAGGTCGTGGGTCAAGAGTCAGGGCGTCTGACCAATGCTCAATGCTTGAGATTGAGCGCCGATTGTGGTAAACTACCAAAGGGTTTTCCGGCAAACCGGATCAGTCCGTTTTGTGAAACTTCACGGCCTGCTTGCACGTCAAACACTATGGCAGGAAGACTGATCACGAGGAGTTCAGGCGTCATGAGCAAGGATCCAGCCCGGGCGCTGGTGTTGGTTCACATCCTCATATTGGCCCTGTTTGCAGTCGGTGCCTGCGCCCAGGAGATTCCGGGGCGCGTTGCCAACACCGAACTCGTCGGCACGTCTTCCCTGGCCGCTCCCATGCAGATGTTCGACGGCACCCAGGATGTCCTCTTCGGCAAGAATACCAAGGGGCCCTACACTCTGTCGTGGAAGCCGATTGATCGCAACAGCGAGTCCGTTACTATAAACAATCACCGCGTCGAGCGAACCATAGACTATCAGATTGACTATTCCTCCGGCGTCCTGGCGTTCAACTCGCCGATACCCACGGGCAGCGTGATCAAGGTCGAGTACAGATTCAACCCCAAGACGGCGAGCAAGAACGTCCAGGGGCTGAGCCTGCCGCTCAGCTTCGATCTGGTAAAGCGGCCTGACCGCAAGCTTCAGTTCAGCGCCCTCTACAAGCAGGCCGGCGCCGATCCTAAGCAGACTTCCGATCTCACAGTGATCGGTCTTACCGGCGACACGAAGATTCACGAGGGCAAGCTCTCCTCGCTCCTCATGTTCAGCGCCGAGAGCGGCGGGGGCGGCAAAGACGCCGGCTTCCTGGATCGCGCGGCCATGCAGTTTGGCGGCAACACGGACGTCGGCGGTGTCAAGCTCACGACGTCGTACAGCCGCATCGGCGAGTACTTCGCGGGCGCGAAGGAGTACAAATTGAAGCCCGGCGCGGAGGTGTTGGACTTCGGGGCGGCGTTCAAGCCGAGTGACGCTCTCGCTCTGAGCGCGTCTACTAGACGCATTGAAGAACTCGCGGGTGCCAGAGAAGGCGAGGTTACGACCACCAACGCCTACTCGATTGCCTACGCCGATGGTAACGCGCCGAAACTGAACGTCTCCCGCACCGAGGTCGAGAAGGACCGCCCGGACGCGGATTCACAGAGGACGACGACCGATCAGGTCGAGTTGGAGCATCAGCTCTCGTCGGGTGTCAGGGCGGTGGCAACGCACCAGAACGTCGTTACCGAAGCGGGCGGCTCGGACTCGAGGCTTACGACCAACCAGCTTGCGGTGGATGCCAGGGTCAGCGACAAGATCGGTGTCAAGAGCAATCTGACTCAGCGTGACTCAAGCGATACGGGTGAGGACACGCTCGTCAAGTTCGATATTGACGCCGCTCCGTCCAAGACCTTGAGTGTCAAGGCGGCTGTGGCCAGGCGCGATACTGATGCATCAGGCAGTGATGCGACCGAGTCGCTGAGACTGACCGCCAAGCCCTCAGACAAGCTGAGCATCGAAATGAACGTCGCTCATCAGGACTCCGAGCTGGACGGCTCCGAGTTCGGCCATGCGATGAAGGTGCTGGCCTCGCCGCTCTCGTATCTGAACGTCCAGATGGACTGGTCGGGCCGCGATTCTGAGATCAGAGGCGACGAGCAGGTCGGTATGTTCCAGTTGAAAGCCGATCCGAGCAAGATGATCAGCGTCTCCGCCGCGATCGGCCTGAAGGATAACGATGAGTATCGAAACCTGACACGTGAAGCCAGGCTCGCGCTCAAGCCCTTCGAGCGCACCACGATATCGGGCGGATACAGCGAACTTGAGTCCGACGGCGCAGTGATCGCCAGGGTTACCGACGTTAGCGCCGCGACCAAGCCGGCGGACTTCGTGGAGCTATCGGGTGGGTTCAAGCAGCGGGAGAATCGCGGAGGTGAGGACGTCAACAGCTATCGGATGGCCATGGTGCTCGATCCGGGAGGCTTCTTCAAGTTCACCGGTGAATACGAGGACAATCCTGAGGACAAAAAGGGCGTAGTCCTCCGAGAGAACAACCGCAAGCTGGGGTTGCTGACGGACTTCGGCAGGCTGAAGCTCAAGGGCGGCTTCACGATGAGGGACAACTACCTGGCGGGCAAGAGCAGCGAAGTCACCGAGGTAGGCGTGGACTACAAGTTGTCGTCCCATTCGATGCTGACGACAAACTACAAGCTCGACCAGTATAGAGAGCAGACTGCTCTATGCACAAATGTCTACTCGCTTGGGTACAGCCGCCGCGTCGGCTCCGATTTCAACCTGTACCTGGGCGGCCGCATGACCACCTACGAAGAGAACCGGATGTACATGGAGGGCAAGACCGAGTACGAGGCTCAGGCGAACTTGGGTCTGAGGTTCTAGCGAAGGAGAGCGAATATGCCAGGGCAGACAGAGATCAAGCCGGTGCCGGGCGCGTGCAGGCACCTCCGCGAGCGTCACAAGCTCGAGTCGCGAGGCAGGTCCGCGTTCCCGGAGAGAGTGTTCATTCGATATGAGTGCGAGCGGAGCCATGATGTCGAGGGCGACGAGGCCATCGAGAAGTGCATCGCGACTACCATCGAGTGCTGGCAGGAGAAGTAGCCTAGGGGCGGGAGAGCAGACCGCGCCATCTGACCGCCCGCAGAGATTTGTTGGGGCAGGAGTGGCACTCCTGCCCCTTTTCACTTATCCGACAGTCACTCCCTTCTGACCGGTCGGACAGAGGTGGAGTATCGGGCACTCGTCGTGCCGGGGTTTTCGCGCGGGGCAGATCGAACGCCCCAGCGCGACGATCAGGTTGCTGAAGTTCGACCAGTCCTCCTCCGGAACGACCGCCATCAGCTCCCGCTCGACCTTGTCCGCATCCTTCTTCGCCACGAGTTTCGGGTCCGCGAGGCCGAGCAAGCCGGAGATTCGCAGCACGTGCGTGTCCACGATGATGCCCGGCTTCCCGAACGCTGCGCTGAGGACGACGTTCGCCGTCTTGCGCCCGACGCCCCTGAGTTGAGTCAGTTCCTCCATTGAATCCGGCACCTCTCCGCCGTGGAGATGCACGATGTCCTGAGCCGATTCGATGATGGACTTGGTCTTCTGCCTGAAGAAGCCGGTCGCGTGGACGTCGCGCTCGAGTTCGCTGGGGTCAGCATCGGCGAAGTCCTGGGGTGATCGGTACTTCGCGAACAGCGCGGGCGTTACTTGGTTGACCTTGATGTCGGTACACTGCGCCGAGAGGATCGTGGCGACGAGAAGCTGGTGAGGCGTGCCGAACTCCAGAGATACCTTCGCGTCGGGAAAAGCTGTTCGCAGCTCAGCAATGATCTCTCTGACACGGTCTCGGGGTTGCACTTCCATGTGCGGTTACTCCTGCGTCAGTAGCTCAGTCCGTAGCCGTATGAGTAGAGTCCGGGTACCGTAACGGGCAGAAGGCCCGACGGATTGATATCTCCAAAGAGCGCGTCCGCCGCCGCCTGGAACCCGCAGTTGCGGTAGTTGTACGCCGCCAGGTAGGCGTTGACCCCGGGGAAACTCGCAAGCTCGTAAGGCTCCCGAAGTCCCACGACAACAACAGGCTTGCCCATCGCGAGCAGTTCGTTGACCAGGGTCGCCTGGCCCGCGTTCGTCGAGAGCTGCGCTCTCGACGTTCCGATCACTACTACGTATGCCGAGGCCGCCGCGGTCTTGACCGTCGCTCTCTGGGACGACGTCGGGTTGACCGCCAGCGCCAGCGACTGCACGTTGGAGTGCTTCTGCGTGATATATGATGCAAACCTCGTCGCCGCATCCGTCGTGGTCTCGGATGCCTGTACGGTAACCAGTAGTATCTTCTGTCCCGATGTGAGGTTCAGCGGAAGGAAGCCGGACTGGTTCTTGACCAGCGTCACGGCCGCCCGCGCCGCGCTCAACTCAGCCGCCCAGTGCGCCGCGCACCCCACGATGTCGTCGGCGGCCTGAGGGTCCACGTATGGGTTGTCGAAGAGCCCGGCGCGGTACTTCAGGGCAAGGATTCTGGCGACCGACTGGTCAATCCGGGCTTGAGTGATGTCCCCGCTCTGCACCGCGGCTTGGACTGCGGCAGTCGCTCGGTTGAGATCCGGTGGCAGGGAGAGCAGGTCCACGCCGGCCTGGATTGCCATCACCGTCGCCTGCTCCACGGTGTAGCCCGCGGTGATCCCCGCCATTCCCATCGAGTCCGTCATTATCACCCCGTCGAACCCGAGGTTGCCCCGAAGGTATCCGGTCATCACGGCGGGTGACAGCGTTGCGGGTCGGTCGGGATCGAGACACGTCACCACGATGTGCGCGCTCATGATCGCATCGAGGCCGGCCGCGATCGCGTCTCTGAATGGTTTGCCGTGCACGTTGTCGAGCGTGGCAAAGTCGTATGTCACTATCGGCAGGCCGGTGTGCGAGTCAACCGCCGTATCTCCGTGGCCGGGGAAATGCTTGCCGGTCGCGATCACCCCGGCGCCCTGGAGGCCGTGAGTGTATGCGATCCCCAACTCGGATGCGAGGGCCGCCCGCTCGCCGAACGAGCGCACCCCTATTACGGGATTCAGCGGATTGTTGTTCACGTCGAGCACCGGAGCCAGGTCCATCTGCCCGCCGATCGCCCTGATCTCGGAACCGATCACGCTTCCTGTCGCATAGGCTGTGCTCGGGCTTCTCGCCGCGCCGAGGCCCATGTTCCCGGGGAAGTCTGTTCCGCCCGTGATTCTGGTCACTCGGCCGCCTTCCTGGTCCATGGAGATCAATATCGGGACTCCAGCCCCCCCGGCTCCGATCGCGCACGCCTGTATGTCGTTGCTCATCTGCGCCGTTCGCACCGGATCGTCTATGTTGCCGTTGTACTGGAAGTAGACGATCCCGCCGACGTGCTTCTGCAGAATGATGTCGCGCTCGGACTGATCGAGCGTGTCGCCGTCGATCCGTATCTGGAAGAGCTGCCCGATCTTCTCGGCTAGCGTCATCGTCTGCAGTCTGATCTCGGACCGGGTGCGCCGCGATACGACGTCTGCCTTGCTCCTCACCTTCAGCACGCGGATCATCGAGCCGTTCACCTTCTCTGCCGTACAGATGCCGGTAGCCAAGACGTAAGCCCAGTCCCTGTCGAAAGTGGCTCCGTCGGGGGCCACGACCTTGATCTCCGGTTCACCTGGCGCGCCGATCCTGAACCAATCGCAGCCACCTTCGGGATCATAGTCGGTGATCTTGCCCCAGACGGTGACCAGCAGTCCGATCGTGTTCAGGTGCCCGTCTCCTTCGATCCCCTCCTGCAGGCCGGAATCGCCTCCGGTAAAAGCAGCGTTGATCAGGCCCACCGGTTTGACGATGCTCATGCCGCCCTCCGCCAGCGGGTGTCCGGGTGATGCCGCGATGTAGCGCTCCCCGGTGGCGATGTCCGTCTCGATAGTGCCAAGGACGCTGACGAGGGTGCCCTCCGCGAAAGTCCCGTCGGTGTCTACACGTATACCCGCCCCGCGGTCGGTCTGCTCTACGTAGACGTGTCCGGAGAACGATGCCGTTACTGAGAGGCCCTGAAGCGATACGGCGCTTCCGTCGGGTATCGCGCTCTTCGCCGCGCCGAGGCCCAACGCGTGTGCCGATCCGGATGATAGCAGGGCGACCATGGTGATGAGTCTGCGCAGAGTGGATGGTCCGAGGGAGTATTTCATGTTGCACCTTGGGTACTGGTTGGGCATTGTCCGGCCGCTGGGGGGATCCACCAGCCGACTGATTGTATTGTATACTGCCTTATCGGATTTGTCAAGACAAACTTTGCCCCTCAGCTCCTGCCTTGAGTCCCGAGATGTCATTTTGAGCACAGCGAAGGATCTCGCGCCGGCGTCCGCGATTGCGTCGGAAGGTTGCGTTGCGCCTGCGGCTTGAGAGAAGGAGGATATTTGGCAAGGCGAGCATAATGGATGAGCTAGCTAGGGCCGGCACTCCGGGCTTCACTGCGAGATTGTCTCGGCCGAACCGGGTTTTCCCGGAAATCAGACAGGAGGTCGTGTGATGCAAGGCAGATTGCTGGGTATCGGCGAGTCGCTCTCTGCTGGTTGGGCGACGTTCTCCAAGTATGCGGGCGTGCTGATTGGCGCCTTCCTCGTCTACATCATTATCGCAGGTGGTGGCGGGAGCATCCCCGTGGTCGGGGCACTGGTCGCGATTCTAGTCGTTCCTCCCCTCATGGGGGGCATGATGGTGCTCATGTTGAAGGCCGTCAGGGACGAGGGTCCCGAGTTCGGTGATCTGTTCTCGGGCTTCCAGAAGTACGGTCTCTGGATGGGTGTGTACTGGCTCTTTGTTGCCATCGCACTGGTGACTATGATCCCTCTCGGCATCGGCGCGGCTATCGCGGCTGGGATGGGGGCGTTCAGTTCCCGGGCCGCGGACTATGCGGCCTCCATGCCGAGCGTTCCGGGAATGCCTGCCATGCCGACGATCCCGTCGGCATGGCAGGCATTCCTGCCGGAGCCATGGCAGTACTGATTGTCTTCGGCCTCGTATCGTTGGTCCTGTACGTCATCGTCGCCCTGCGTTTCATGTTCGCCTACTACGCGGCGGCTGATGGCGAGGGGATCGTGGAGTCGTTTAAGAAGAGCAGCGATATGACCGAAGGGATTCGACCGCAGCTCTTGCTCGTCGCAATAGTGCTCAGTCTGGTCGGCGCTGCTGGAGCCATCGCCTGCGGCATAGGCATCATAGTCACGGGGTTGCTCGTCTGGCTGGCATTCGCGCATATCTACGTCGGACTGAAGGGCCAGCCTCCGGTCTCTGCGCCTGCGCCGCCTCCGGCTCCCGAACCCGTTAGTCCCGCATAGCGGCACGGGTATCTGCAACCGCGTCTTGCCGGTCTGCTTCGGCAGTGGGCTGCCCGCTGCCGAAGCATCCCGTTTGACTACCGGTTGCGTTGGTCGTACAATGAGGCGGCAAAAAGGCCCGGACGGGCTGCCCGGGCCTGAGAAGCTGGGTTGGTGCCGAAGAGGGGAGTTGAACCCCTACACCCTTGCGGGTACATGGTCCTGAACCATGCGCGTCTGCCATTCCGCCACTTCGGCGCGTGGTACCCCGCCTTCCGCACGATTTCCTCACTTGGTTCAAAACCAAGTACGCTTGTCAAAGGTCCGATTCCGCTGAACCAAGTACGCTTGCACTGCCTTGATAACCGTACTTGGTTCATGCCAGCCTGTGCCATTATGTTACACCATGTTGAATTTCGTGTCAATACCCAATCTGCAAACCATCCGCTAGTATCCCGGCAATCGAAATCTCCGGGCCATGAGCACCACGTCCTCATGCTCCAGGCGCATGTATTCCTCCCACAGTCGCCAGTACGTCCGCCAATGCATGAACTTCGGCTTATCCGGGAACGAGTCTGCCATGCTGACCGTGCCTCCCAGCTTCCGCCGTATGTTCTGGCACTTGCTCAACGCCCGGTCCCACGGCGATTCGTTCTGTGAGTCGTATGCCAGACCGCGACAATGCCGACACACGAACATCCTCCCTCCGAACAGCTTCCCGACGCGCCGATTGCACCTCGGGCACTTGAACCAGGGCCGATGCCCGCCGAAGTTGCAGGGCGTAAAGGTCAATCGGACGGCATACCGCAGTTCCTCCCCGTCCCCATCGTCCGACCTCATACGATAGTCGAGCATTACCAGCCCCGGCTCCGCCCATCCGCCGATGCTTCCACACGGTTCACCGCCCCGACTCCATGAGAGGTGGAATAGCCGTCCTGCCCGGAGCAATCCCTGCCGATGCAGAAAGTTCACGTCAATCGCCCGGTAGCTCCCCACCGTATCCTTCGTGCCAGACCTGTACCAGTCTCCAGACCCCAGGCCGCCCATGATGCGCACTCCCGCCCCTTTTTGCCGAAATCATCAGTCAAGTTGCTGTGTTTGTGCTCATTGAATGCCGAGCTGCTCCGGTCGTGGGTCACGAAATCGGGCAACCTTGGCGAGTATCCCGACTATGCGTTCCTTCTCCTCCTCGGTATAGAGCCGACGCATCCTCTCCCCTTCCTCGGCGGTAAACGTGAACCACTTCCCGCCGTCCTCAATCCATCGGGCCGATACCCGGTTCATAAAGAGCATATCATCCCGCGACAGGCACTCCCACTCGAAACGTATCGTCTGCATCAAGTCCTTCGGCGTCATTCTCGCTTGTCTCCCGACTCCAGAAGCGCAGTCAGTCGCGGGGAATGCTTGCGTCCGCACTGCCAGCATACCAGAGCCCAACCGTCCCGCAGGAACAGTTCGGGACCTACCACCGGGTCCGTCCTTTCGCCGCATATAGCGCACGGGTCATTAGTCGCGCAGTTGTTCCATCTGATTGCGAAGCAGGTCTCATCGTACATATTGCACCTCCCGGTATCGTATCTTTCCGGCGTTACTCGCCTGTCGGTACCGCCGCATGACTCCGACCGTCCGCGTCCCCCCGCCGCTCAAAGCGGGGGAGCGGTAAGGCCATGTTTGCCGACGTCTTTGCCGACGTTGCCGACGACAGGCCAGAAAACGAACCTCGGCAAGTCGGCAATACATATAGAATGCCGACGTTATTGCCGACGTTATTCCTGCATCCCGCCATTGCCGACGTATTGCCGACGTATTGCCGACGTTCCGGTTTTTCACCATTCTTCCTCCAGCATCGGAGCCTTCTTATTGCTTGTTTCCGGGAGCGAGTAGAACACGGGTTTACCTCGTTGAACCTTGGTCAGCCGTGACGCTTCGACCAGTGCCGAAAGCGTATTATTGACGGTCTTCTCCGAGACCCCTTCCGCCTTGCACTGCTCGACTATCAGTTGACGTTTCGCCGTTCCACCCGTGTCCGCAATGGTCCGCAGTATCGCTTCCTCGGCAAGCTCCCGACGGCTCTCCGCCGTGCCCGATTCACCCGCATAGCTGATGGAGGTCGTCTCCTCGTCGGGGTCGGTCACTTCGACCAGGAAGCGGGGGACCGCCTCCGCCTGTCTGCTCTTGTCGTGCTCGACCTGGAGCTTCCCGTCGTTCAACCTGCGGACGTAGAGGACGGAATCCATCACCGCTCTTATGGCGGATGAGCCTCGAATCATCTGACCCGGCGCGTTGCTCGCAAGTCGGCTCTCCTTGCGGACGTGATGCACCAGCAGGAACGCCGCTCCCGTATCCCGCGATACCTGCCGGATGCCTTCGAGGAAGGATGCCATAGCTCTGGAGTCGTTCTCGTCGGCGGAGCCGAAGTGTATCATCGGGTCGAGCACGACCAGGCGGATGCACTCCCGGCGTATCCGCTCGGTCAACGCCTGGAGGCCGTCAGCGTCGAGGTCCACCGCCGACAACAGAACGCTGAAAGGTATGTCCGGGTCGAGGTCCGGATTCGCTTCCTCCAGACCCTTCCACAGTTTCTTGAACCTCCGCCGGATGAGGTTCTCGCCCGATTCGGCGTCGAGGTAGAGGACCGCTCCCTTCTCGACCGGAAACTTCCCGAGGAAGGGAAGCTCGCTTGCGACTGTCTGCCCGAGATGAAATCCTAGCCAGGACTTCCCGACGCCGGAATCACCCGCCAACAGGCAGAGACCGCCCTTCGGTATCAGACCCTCGACCAACCAGGGAACGGGCGGAAGTTCGCCCGTCACGAGGTCTTTGTGAGTCAACGTCGAGGACATCGAGGAGACCACCTCAGACGCCGCCTCGCCCATATTCCCTGCACCGGTGCAGGGAATAGAGTCCCCGTGCTCATGCTCGTATGCGTCCGGTTCATAGATGAGCCGCAGGTCCCTCCACTCCATGCCCCGACAGCCGTTGTGGAGACACCCCGCCGAAATCCCCCCCGACGGGAACTGAAGGATGAACGCGCTTCGGTTGCTGTGTGCCGAGTCCCACGGGCATACCGGGAAGACCCACTTCCTCCCGCCCTTCCAGTCCGACGGAGGACCGACGGGGACGCCGTGCTCCTGTATCCATCCGTCGAGGTCGAACGCCTTCCCGGATGCCGTGCGCTTCGTCGGCGAAGGTTCTTCCTGCGGGAGCCAACGCGCAAGCTCCTCCAGGGCGGAGACCCGAACGACCTCCGCGCCGTCCGGCGGGGTCCACTCTATCCGGGAGACCCTGTGCGGTCGGTCGGGCACGTCGTCTCCCTTGCGGTTCACAGTGCCGTAAAACCGCAGGGGCCGCGCCCTGTTGTGTACCGATGTGTCTACCGTCACCCGGTCGTCACCGAATCGGAAGTCCAACGCTTCCAGACACTGCCTCAGCAGTCCGCCATCATCGGCGGGAAGGTCAACGCGATACAGAAGATGCCTTCCGTTCCCGCTCGAAGCGTATATCGCCGGGTCGGGGAATCCGAGGTCGAGTAGCGTAGACCATACCTCTTGCGCCTTCTCTCCCGCCGCATCGCGCTCCCGGTCGGTCGAGGATATGCCGGACGGTCGAACCGGGTCGCAGTCAACAAAGAACCACTTCCGCCGGGGGAGAGTATCGTCGTCGGACGTGCAGGAGTCACCCTTGCCGCACTCCCGCACGCGGTTGCTCGCCCGCGCCAACAGTTCCGGCTTGACATTGGGAACGAGGTAGACGCCCTTCGCCCTCTGGGACAGCTTCACCGCTTCCTCGACCAGCTTCTCCCGGTCGTCGAAGTACCCCGAGGCGGTGAACCGGAACCCGTTCCCTCCTCGCCTCACATCCAACGCCCGAAGCTCGACGACCTCCCCGGGTTCGAGGAGGAGGTCCACCGTCCTGCGGACCTCCTGCTCGTCTGCCGATACCGTCCTGGTCGTCGTCATCCCGCCTCCTCGAAAAGCTCCCCCTGCCTCGGAGCGTTGGGGTCGTGCCAATACTTCAGAGGAAGGCACTCCTGCGCTCCGAAGCCCCGGTCGAGCCGGAACGCATGGCGGAGGAAGTCCTCGAAGGCAACCGCGAAGACTCTCCCATCCTCGACTAGAACCTCAATCTGCCTGCATCCCAGCCCGCGCAACTGCTCGACGATATCCTCCTGAATCGCAATCCCCGGCGGGGTACGCATCAGGTGATTGGGCTTGCACTTCTTGATAAAGACGCCCCCGACCAGCTTCCCGGCGGAGAACGACCTCCGACCGTCGTGACTTGTCAGATTGACCCCGGTCGGGTATAATGCGGACGTAGACTTCACACCCATTGGAGTCTGCCTCCGTCCCACGGTCCCCGCCGCCAAGTGAGTACCGTGGGACACTATTCCTCTCGCGCACATCTCACACCACCTCCTCCTCCTTATCGCGAATCCCGAGAGCCCGGTCGAGTTCCCGCAGGGGAACGCGCAATTGCCGCCCGACTCGAAGAACCCGAACCGGACCGAGCCAACCCGTCGCCGCGAGCTTGTAGACCGTGCATCGCCCAACGCCTAGCCTTGCGCCAGCCTCGCGGACGCCCACCGTCTCGCTACTACCACTCTGCATTACGTCACCTCCAGTGTGTATTTGAGAGCGACTCTCGCCCCCATCTTGTAGAGGCCTTGACGACACCAGCCCTGCCTGTCCTATGCCGCCAAGCTCTACTTATGGACTTTGGTTGAGCATGCATGTTGCCATTTTGAGCACGCCAAAGTTTGGCAGAGACTCTACTTATGACAACCACCAACAATCAGCCTCCATACATACAAAAAGGGCACGCCGTCAAGAATGGACGCGCGTCAGACTGACGCACAGGCATCCTATTTGTCCTTGACCGCGTGCCCTTAGGTAATGCCGACTCAAAGTGTCCGGCACTCCGGCAGACGATGCTGTAAGCACCCGCGAAGCGCACGCGCTAGACTGTTCTGTTTTGGCCGCTCGGACGCCGGGAGTCTACTGCTCTACCTACTGCCTCCGAACTACCGACATTATAAGCTCAGCAGTGGTGCTGTGTCAATATTCTTGCGGGGGGTTTTGCCGGGTTATTTCACGCCCATTTTCCTGCGTCTGACGGACACTATACATCCCCGGGTTATCCCCGCACATCCCCTCGACGTGCGCTCCGAGTCCGTCGAACGAAAGCCTGGTCAGAGCCTCAGCCTCCATCCGATTCCATCCCGTTCCATCTCGATACAGGAATGGCCGTCCTGTATCACGAATAATGGTTGAGCAGCCAAGTGCTGTGCGGTCCCAAGGAACGCCCGGCAATGCCAACCGATATGGAGGGTGAATCAGCCATGCCAAAGAGGTCCATCGAGCAGTACGACCACAAGGACAAGGAACGCGTCAACAATCCCCCGGTCGGTCTGGTGGATGACAAGAACGACCCGGACGGCGGGAAGAAGGTATATGCCTATGACCCACACATTGACCCCGCCCTCCAGTTCGACTCCCAGCGGAGCGAAGTCGAGCGAATCATTGACGACGGGTTGGCCGCCGATACCACCGACCCGGAAGAAGCAGTGGAGGCTCTGAAGACCGCACGGAAGGCGCTACTGGACCTGAAGAAGCGGCAGGAACCCTACCTCAATTGGGCAGGGAAGGCCGAGCGGACCACCTTCGAGGTGGATACCGTCTCCCTGCACGTCCACGAGCGCATTGACCCCCGGACCATCATCGAAGCCGTTCGCAAGAAGCCCGAGCCGAATGCTCAGCCGTCACTGTTCGAGACTCCCACCGAGAACCTGCCGATACGGAAGGCCATTGAGTTCTACAAACATTCCCACCAGTGGTCAAACCGCCTCATAGCCGGTGACAGCCTGCTCGTGATGAACTCCCTGCTGGAGAAGGAGGGGCTTGGCGGTCAGGTGCAGATGGTCTACATAGACCCGCCCTACGGTATCACCTACGGCAGCAACTTCCAGCCGTTCATCAACAAGCGGGAAGTAAAGGACGGCAAAGATGAGGATTTGACCCAGGAGCCGGAGATGCTGAAAGCCTTCCGCGATACCTGGGAGCTTGGGATTCACTCCTACATGACATACCTGCGAGACAGGCTCTGGCTTACAAGGGAACTCCTTTCCGAGAGCGGGAGCGTCTTCGTGCAAATATCGGATGGGAACATACACCGCGTCAGATGCATAATGGATGAGGTGTTTGGGGCTGGTTGCTTTGTCGCTCTGATTGCCTTCGCAACCACAACAGGTCAGACCTCGGGTTTCCTTGCGAATCCGACCGACTATCTCCTCTGGTACGGCAGGAACCGTGAGCAGTTGAAGTTTCGCCGGGGGTTTCAGATGAAACAGGTATTGCGCGACGGCGGAACCGGGTACAGGTTTGCGCTACTACCCGACGGAACGACAGCTACTCTCCGAGAGGAAGACCTGGACGACCCTGGGTTCGACCGTAGAGCTCGCCCGTTTATGCTCGGAGATATGACTTCTCAACGCCAGGGGAGACCATCGGGACCAGGTACCGCTATGCACTTTGCTGTCGAGCACGACGGACGGACATTCTTCCCTACAGGCAATCGGGGATGGTCAACGACCGCAGAAGGAATACCACGTCTCCAGAAAGCAGGCCGATGCCATGCATCTGAGAGCCTGTTGCTCTATGTGAGATTCTTGGACGATTTCCCTTGCGTGCCCATAACCGCAGACTGGCGAGATACTGCCAGTGGTTTCATGCGTGACAAGATGTACGTAGTTCAGACTAACTCCAAAGTCATCCAGCGGTGCATGCTGCTAGCTACCGACCCCGGTGACCTCGTGTTCGACCCCACATGTGGCTCGGGAACGACCGCATACGTTGCGGAGCAGTGGGGACGGCGGTGGATAACCTGCGATAGCTCCCGCGTGTCCATCGCCCTCGCAAAGCAGAGGCTAATGGTGCAGCCTTTCGACTACTACGAGCTTGCCCGCCCGGAGGAAGGAGTGGGGAGCGGGTTCAAGTACAAGACCGTGCCGCACATAACCCTGAAGTCTATCGCCAACAACGAGGAGATTGACCGCATCCATGAGCGTCAGCATCCGGCGATAGAAACGGCATTGAAAGAGCTTAATGCGGTCGCTGGGTTGTCGTTGGAGGAGTGGGAAGTCCCCTTCCAGATTCCTGAGGACTGGCCGGAAGGGACAAGAGAACCGTTCGAGAGATTCCGAAAGCTCAAGCGGGAGATGCAGACGAAGATGGACCAGAGCATTCAGAAGAATGCCGAGCCTGAGACCCTCTACGACCAGCCCATAATCGAGAAGTCAAAGCTCCGGGTCACAGGTCCGTTCACCCTTGAAGCGGTCCCTGCACCGGCGGTGAAGGCTCTCTCCGAGGTGGGTTCCCCCGCACCGGAAGGCGTGGAGGCGGACCAGTCGGTCGCCCGCTCCGGGGAGACGCTCCGGCAGGCGGAATGGCGTGACGAGCTTCTCAAGACAGGCATCAGGGGCAAGGGCGGGCAGACGATTCAGTTCTCCCGCGTCGAGCCGATTCCCGGCGCTCGATGGCTTCACGCGGAGGCGGAGACGAAGGAAGAGACACCTCAGAAGGTCGTTATCTCCTTCGGACCCGAACATGCCCCGCTAGAGCAGAGGCAGGTGTCCCTCGCGCTCGATGAATTCCAGAACACATGGCCGAAGCCGAAGATAGTGGTCTTCGCCGCCTTCCAGTTCGACCCGGAAGCCGCCAAGGACATAGACGAAACCAAGTGGACCGGCGTGACCCTCCTCAAGGCGCAGATGAGCACCGACCTCCTGACGGAAGACTTGAAGAAGAAACGCGCCAGCAATGAGAGCTTCTGGCTCATCGGTCAGCCGGATGTCAGACTTGAGCAAATCAAAGACGGAGAGCATGAGGGCAAGTATCAGGTGGAGGTCGCCGGTTTCGACTACTACAATACCAGGACCGGGCAGGTGGAGTCCGGCGGCACGGAGAGAATCGCGGTCTGGCTTCTCGATACGGACTATGACGGCAGGAGTCTCTTCGCCCGACAGGTCTTCTTCCCGATGGCAGGCGAGAAGGACGGATGGTCGAAGCTCGCAAAGACACTCAAGGCGGAGATAGACCCGGAGCTTATCGAGGCATACAGGGGAACGTTATCACTCCCCTTCGACCCCGGCGATTACAGGAAGGTCGCCGTGAAGATAGTGGATGACCGGGGTATCGAGAGCCTACGCATCATCGAGGTGGAGTGATGGGCAGCCGGACGATAGCACAGCTTATCATCAACTCGCCGTATGACGTACCCAGCCAGCACTACAGGCATGACCCCTCCACACGGCTCTTCTCGCTTGCGGAGGGCAGGCGTCCGGCTGGATACGTGGTCGCCACTCCGGGTTCACGCCGGTTCGATGACCCAGGAATCTTCGTGCCTCTGCCGCTGGTGGAGCAGATTCGCCCACGTGTGAAGGCATGGCGAGAGGCGGGATACTCCGGCGTCACCGGCATAACCCGCCGTCTGCTCGAACACTGGCACGACCTCCAGGCCCGGGACAGTGACTGCACGTTCTTCTTCTGCCAGTTGGACGCCATGGAAACGCTGATATGGCTCATCGAAGCCCCGGAGTCGGAGAAGGTCGGAATCGAGATTCCTTCCGACGGTGGGGAGTTCCGGCGTCTCTGCTCCAAGCTCGCCACTGGCACGGGGAAGACCGTCGTCATGGCGATGCTGATAGCATGGCAGGTCTTGAACAAGGTCACGTATCCCCAGGATACGCGGTTCTCCAGGCATGTGCTTGTTGTCGCCCCCGGACTGACAGTGAGACGCCGTCTTGAGGTACTGCAGCCGAGCGGCAGGAACAACTTCTATGGGGAGTTCGAGATTGTACCGCAGGGACTGGTAGACAAGCTCAGGCAGGGCAAGGTGCTCATCCGTAACTGGCACAAGCTCGACTGGGAGACCGAAGCGCAGGCATCGAAGAGGCGGAGCGTTGACAAGCGGGGAGTCAAGTCCCTGGAAGCGTATGCGCGGGATGTCCTCGGGGAGCTTGCCAACTGCCGAAACCTGCTGGTGATAAACGACGAGGCTCACCACGCATGGAGAATCCCGGCAGAGTCTAAGGTCAAAGGCGTCAAGAAGGACGAAATCGAGGAAGCTACCAAGTGGGTCGGCGGTCTGGACCGGATACACAAGGCACGGGGTATCCTCGCCTGCTTTGACTTCTCAGCGACTCCCTTCGCTCCCTCCGGCAAGAAGAGCGATGACCAGGCTCTCTTCGACTGGGTTGTCAGCGACTTCGGGCTTTGGGATGCTATCGAGTCGGGATTGGTGAAGACTCCCAGAATGGTTGTTCGCAGTGACGGAGAGCTTGACCCGCAGTACAAGTCCAAGCTCTACCATATCTACAAAGACTCCGAGGTGCAGGATAACCTGAACAAACCGGCGCAGGAGCACGAGACGCTTCCAAGCCTGGTGACCAATGCCTACTACCTTCTCGGCAAGGACTGGTTGGAGACGGCTGAGACGTGGAGGGAACGCGGGTTCCAGACTCCGCCTGTAATGATAACCGTAGCCAACCGGACAGAGACGGCAGCACGGATTAAGTACGCCTTTGACCACAACGCGGTTCTCATCGAGGAGCTTTGCGCTCCTGACAAGACCCTGCACATAGACTCCAAGGTACTTGCTATGGCCGAATCCCAGGAGGAGCCGGTCACGGTCACCCCGGACGATAGCGATTCCGACGAAGAACCGGAGAACGGGAAAAAGCTGACGAAGAAGGAGCTTGCGGAGAGTCTGAGGCAGTGCGTTGACACGGTAGGAAAAGTCGGCAGGCCGGGCGAGCAGATTCAGAACGTCATATCGGTCGGTATGCTTTCGGAAGGTTGGGACGCGAAGACGGTCACTCAGATAATGGGTCTCCGTGCCTTCTCAAGCCAGCTTCTCTGCGAGCAGGTGGTGGGGAGAGGTCTGCGCCGCACGTCGTATGAGGTCAACCCTGAGACCGGCAGGTTCGAGGCCGAGCACGTCAATATCTTCGGGATTCCGTTCACCTTCCTGCCGCATGAGGAAATCGGAGGTCCGCCTCCACCGCCTCCACCGCCAAAGACTCCCATCGAACCGGACACCAAGAAGCGGCAGTACGAAATCAGCTTCCCGAACATCATCCGCATTGACCACACCTTTAAGCCGGTTCTGACCCTCGATATGGATGCCGTAGCGCCATTGGCGATTGACGCCTTTACCACCATTACGCACGCGGAACTGGCCGCCGTCCTTGAGGGTAAGCCGCATATCGGCGACATGACGGAAATCGAGCTTGCCGAACTCGGCAGGAAGTTCAGAATCCAGAGAATCGCCTTTGAGACTGCGGCAAGGGTATACGACCAGGTGAACCCCACATGGACCGGCAGCAGGGAGTATCTCCTCGCGCAGGTCATACGGCTCGTGGAGAGGTTCCTTGCTTCTGATAAGGTGCGGATTACCCCTGAGTTGTTCTACCATGACCCTTTGAAGAGGCGGATACTGCTCACGCTGAACATGGGCAAGGTGGTGGAGCATGTATTCCATGACATTCGCTCCCAGAACACGGAGAGCATAGTCCCCGTCTTCGACCAGGACTACCCAATCCGCTCCACCGACGATATGCGGACCTGGTATACCGGCAAGCCGAACGAGTTCACCCTGCGGTCGCATATTAACCGCTGTGTCTATGACAGCACATGGGAAGCGAGCGAAGCCTTCCACCTTGACCACAGCCCGCAGGTTGACGCATGGGTGAAGAATGACCACCTCGGCTTCGAGGTCTACTACACCTTCGAGGGAGTGGTCCACAAGTACCGCCCGGACTTCATCATCAGGCTCGTCACCGGAGTCCACCTCGTCCTTGAGGTGAAGGGGCAGGACAGCCAGAAGGACAGGGTGAAGCGGCAGTACCTTGCGGAATGGGTGCAGGCGGTCAACCAGGACGGCCGGTTCGGAAGGTGGGCATGGGATGTGTCCCACTACCCCTCCGACGTGCCGGACCTGATTCAGAAGGCGGTGAACTTGTGAGTCCGAGCAAGGGGTTCGATGAGCAATCTGACGACACGAAGGAGTCATTCTCAGCGGGGGAAACAGACGATGGAGAGCAGTCGTCGAACGAGTCACCGGAGCGGCGGTATCCGGTCCTAAGCAAGGAAGCGAAAGTGCGTGCGTGGAAGCTGGTCAAGTCGCTCCAGAAGCGAAACCTGCTAAGGCCGAAGTCGCAGGACTAGCCGCCTCTGCATGTGGACGATATGTCCTACGGCAGAGGCGGCTTCCCGGTCATTCTGGAGTGGTCTGTGGGCATCCCTTCACTTCAACCGCTTCCTTCCCGACGTGTTCTTGTTCGTCAGCTTGTCCGCAGGCGAGTAGAGCCGGTGCTTATCTGCCACATCGGTCTGAGACAGTTCGCAGTATCGCCGCGTCATGGTCAGGTCGCTGTGACCCAGTAGCTTCTGCAGGGAGAACACGTCCCCGCCGTTCCGCAGATACCATACCGCGCAGGTGTGCCTGAAGGTGTGCGGAGAGCATCTGACCCCGGTGACGCCCGCTTCCTTGCATCGCGCCTTGATGATGTCCCGCGCACGGTGACGGTTCAACGGCTGCCCGAGAGTCGAGACGAAGACCGTCTTGGTGTCCAGTGCCCCGCGCCGTGCCATGAATTGAGTCAACGCCTGCCTCGCTGCCTGACCGAACGGCACGACCCGCTCGATGTCACCCTTGCCGACCACCAGAAGCGTCTGCTCGGTCCATGAGATGTCGTCCATCGTCAAGCCGCACAGTTCGCTGACCCGCAGTCCGCAATCTACCATGACGAGAATCATGGCCCGGTCCCTGACGCCGACGAAGTCCTTCCCGCAACTGCTGAGAATGCGCTCGACCTGTTCCTGAGTGAAGGTCTCTATGACCGTCCTGCGGCGTTTCACGCGGTCCACCCTCTGCATAGGGTTCTCGGCGATGAAACCGTCGCTCACCAGGAAGTTGAAGAATGCCTGAAGCGTGAGGTAGGCATGATTGGCTGTCGTCGCGCTTTTCTCCTCGGCCTCAGCGGTAAGGAACTCCCTGATTCTCTCGGGAGTGACGTTCTCGGGCGCGACGGGAGAATCCGCGCAGAACCGCTCGAAAGCCTGCAGCCTGTAGCGGTAATAGGAGATGGTGTTCGGCGAAAGGTTCTTCGCCCGGCAGTAGTTCATGAACCCGTTAACTGCGGCGTTCATGTCGTCGGCTAGACTGGCATGGATTCGGACAACCTGACCGTTCATTTCTGGCACCTCGATTGCGAGTATTCAGGCCGGAAATGAACCAAGTACGCTTGCGTAAATTCGCGGAACCAAGTACGCTTACAGCGTTTTCGGACAACGGCATCGGTTCAGCGAGGACCCGGATTTGTTTGACAAGGCGGAGGTTTTGTGCGTAAGATGAGGAGGTTGGTGCCGAAGAGGGGAGTTGAACCCCTACACCCTTGCGGGTACATGGTCCTGAACCATGCGCGTCTGCCATTCCGCCACTTCGGCGCGCTTGATGCCCTAGTATATCAGACGGATTGTCGCCTGTCAATCGTGTCATTCTGAGCAGAGCGAGGAATCTGCGAACGACCTTGTGCGGAGCGATGCCAATGATCCTTACCGTCACCCTGAACTCGGCCGTAGATAAGACGTACACTGTCGAGAACTTCGGGATTGACCGCGTGCACCGCCCGTCCGCCTGGCGGATCACTGCCGGCGGAAAGGGCATAAACGTCGCGCGCGTATACAATGAACTGGGCGGAGAGGCGTTCGTCACTGGCTTCGTCGGCGGTCACAACGGTGAGCAGATCATCGAAGGCCTCCTGGACGAGCGCATCGAGCACGACCTTGTGCGCATCAGGGGCGAGTCGCGGGTCTGCGTGGCGATCCTCGACCCCGTGCATAGGACGCAGACCGAACTGAACGAAGTCGGCCCTGAGGTGTCCGCCGAGGAACTCGAGCAGTTCATGGCGAAGTACGAGGCGCTCGTCCAGGGCAAGGAGTACGTGGTGATGTCCGGCAGCACCCCGCCTGGCGTCCCGGACGGCATCTACGCGGAAATGATCGCCGTCGCCGCGCAATACGGGGTCCGCGCCGTCCTCGACTCGAGCGGAGAGCCTCTCAAGAAGGGTTTCGCCGCCCACCCGTACGTCGCCAAGCCGAACGTCAACGAGCTGTCCGCCATCATCGGCCGCCAACTCGCCACCGTCGAGGAGACCGCGGAGGTCGCTCGGGGGTTGAGCGGCGGCGAAGTCGAGATAGTGATCGTGACCCTCGGGCGCGACGGGTGTCTGGCCTGCTCAGGCGGCGAGACGCTCTGGGCGCGTCCGCCTGAGATCGAATTCCTGAGCGCTGTTGGCAGCGGAGATGCTCTCGCGGCGGCCTTCGTGTTCGTTCTGTCTCAGGGCGGTTCGGTTGAGGAAGCGGTTCGCCTCGGAACCGCAGCCGGCGCCGCGAACGCGACCACGTTCGGGGCGGGATACTGCTCCCGCGAGCACGTCCTGTCTCTCGCCGAGAAGGTCGAGATAACCCGGCTCTGAGCGGCAGCGACGTTCCCCGTGCATTTTTCGAGCTTTCCTGCTATACTGGTGACAATGCTCGCGCGCTGTGGATGGTGAGTCGCTATGGGACCGATCGGGACCCAGGAGATAATCGTCATAATGCTGCTCGCCCTTCTGGTGTTCGGCCCAAGGAGGCTTCCCGAAATCGGGCGGACCATCGGGAGTACCGTCAGGGAACTGAAAAAGGCCGCGCGGGAGTTCACGTCATCCATCGAGCAGATGGAGTCCGATATCAAAGATGAAGTCGCCTCGGTCTCGGACGATGTGTCATCGGTTGACAGGGACTAGGCCTGCGTCAGGCAGAAGGAAGGTGTATCCGCTATGATTGGCTGGCAGGAAGCGTTGCCCATCGTGTTGATAGTAGTGGTTCTCTTTGGGGCCAAGAAGCTCCCTGAACTCGGCAAGTCGCTCGGACAGGGGATCAAGGAGTTCAAGAAATCTACCAAGGAGATCGTCGCAGACGATGCGGACGAGCCGGAGAAGAAAGAAGAGAACGAATCGTCCGACGCCTGAGGTTTGACAAGGTGCGGCCGAAGTGGTATACTCCAGCGATAGACCTCCGCGCAGGGGGTCGCCTTTTTGAGAGGTGAACGGCATTGGGTTTCTTCAAGATCATACTGACAGTTTTGCAGCTTCTGAGCGCGGGGTCGCTCGTTGCCCTGGTCATGCTGCAGACCACCAAGAGTGAGGGGCTTACCGGCACGATCGGTGGCAAGATGTCGTCCAGCTTCCGAGGAAAACCCGGAGTGGACGAGAAGCTCGGATTGTTCACAAGATACGCCGCCATCTCGTTCATGGTTCTCACGGCGCTGGTCTATTATCTCCACGTCAAGTTCAACCTGTAGCGTCCGGCTGCGGTTCTTAAGCTCAGGAGCCGGTCATTTCCACGCGGATGGCCGGTTTTTTGGCGATTGGGGCGCGTCGTGCGCATCGCATGGGGGGCAAAGATGGATAGACTGCGTATCGGCATGATCGGCTGCGGCACCGTGGCGTGTTACGGCCATCTTCCCGCGCTCGCCTCGCTCTCCGATGTGGTGGAACTCGTCGCGATCTCCGACCTCGATGAGGCCTGCCTCCGGGAACTTAGCCAGACCTACGGTCTCGATGCCGTCTATGCCGATTACCACGACCTCCTGGCCCGCGATGACATCGAGGCCGTCGGCATAGCTGTGCCCCTCTCCGCTCACCATCCTGTCGTGATGGATGCCGCCGCCGCCGGTAAGCACGTCTTAGCCGAGAAGCCTATCGCGCCGACCGTCGAGTTGGGAAGTGAGATGGTCGCAGCGATGGAGAAGGCAGGGAAACTCTTCGCCATCAACTTCGAGCTGCGCCATTCCGGGGCGATACCCGAGATGAAGCGTCTCCTCGATTCGGGAGCTATCGGCGAGTTGAAGGTGATTCGCTGTGTAGGCAACTGGATGGGCGGCCGATGGGCCGGTGAAGATCGGTACGAGATGCTGATCACCGAGGGGCTGGGCCCGATCGTTGACTGCGGAATCCACTACTTTGACCTCGCGCGCTGGCTCTCCAGGTCCGAGTACGCCGAGATCCACGCCAGAGGGACGTATGTCGAGGACTGGCCGAACCCTGATCACGTCATCGCAACCTGCCGTATGGAGAACGGTGTCCTGGTCCTGAACGAAAACGGTTGGGCCTACACGCACAACACCCCCTGCCACGAGGCAAACCTCCGCTACGATCTTATCGGAACGGAGGGAATGCTCAGCCAGGTGGACTGGCAGTGCTCGATCGAAGGCTGCGAGGACCGCAAGGAACTGAGCGTCTACACGAAGGGCGAGTGCCGGCGTATTCCCGTCGAGGGCAAGTCCAAGGCCTTCGATACCATGTATACCCTATTCGCTGAGAGCGTTCGCGCGGGCGAACTGCGCGGCCTGCCTTCAGGCGCCGATGGAGTCGCGGCCCTCGCGGCCGCTCTCGAGGCTCTCCGTCAGGCCAGGTAACCCCTCGAAGAGGCGCACCGCTTCAGCTCCCGAACTCATCTTCTTCTGGTTAGAATCTCCCGTCGGCGGGTATACAGGTTTAGAAACAGCCTGGCCGCGGGCGAAACGCAACGAGACCGGACCGACCTCGCACCGACCGTTTCCATCCCCGCGCGCCAAGCACTTCCAGCACCCGGCAGAGCACTCTCTTGCGAGGTAGCCTGGAGATGGTGGCAAGACACCCGTGGATACTGACTCCATGCAGGGTACGATTCTGATCGTAGGCGACGCGGCAAGCATCGGCCGCGCGGGTCTCGATCCTGATGACATTGCCAGGGTCGAGGTCGTCTCATCCTTGCCGGAAGCTATAGATAGGCACCATGCCGGTGGATGCGAGAGGGTCATAGTGGACCCGTCCGCCCTGGACGGTTCGACGTTTCAGATACTGGCTAGGGCGCCGGTAATGGCGGAGGCTCCCGGCAGGAAGCGCAGACGTGCTTCCGACAAAGTGCGCGCGGAGGCGATCAGGCACGCTGCGGAACTGGAAGCGCTTTTTTCGAGCATCACGGACGCGGCGATCTTCGTGGACACCGAGGGTGAGGTGCTGCTTGCGAACTCCGCCGCTCGCGCATATTTCGAGGCCCCGGATGGCGAGGACTTCTCGAAGTGCGTTGAGAAGTGTCGTTTCGAGACGATGTCGGGCCGGCCGATGTCCAGGCGGGAGGAAGCGACTTCTCGAGCGCTCGCCGGGGAAACGCTGCGCGACGTGAGGTACAGGCTGATCAGCCCGTCCGGGCTCGAAAGAGCGATAAGCGTCAGCGCGTCGGCGGTCAGCGACTCGCGGGGTCGCGTGGTTGGCGCGGCGACGATATTCCGCGACATCAGCGAGCGGTTCGAGATTGAGCGTAGGCGCGATGAGCTCTATCAACGCGAGCACCGAATAGCGCAGATACTGCAGCAGGCGCTGATACCTCCAAAGGTACCCGAGCGCATCGGTGACTACGCGTTTGCGGTTCAGTACAAGTCCGCCCTGGAGGAGGCGTCCGTCGGCGGCGATTTCTACGACATATACTCGCTCGCCCATGGGCGAATCGCGGTGTTGATAGGCGACGTTGCGGGCAAGGGACTCGAGGCCGCGATACGGGTCGCGGCGGCCCGATACTCCATCCGGAGCTACGTCTACCTCGATCCCCGTCCCGGGCGTGTGATGACGCTGGCGAACAGGGCGCTCTGCAGGGACAGGCTTGAGCAGTCCGGGATGCTGACCGCCTTCTTCGCGGTTATAGACAGCCGCATCGGTGCCGTGTCGTACTCGAACGCGGGCCACGAGCGGCCGCTGTTGATCACCGCCGACGGTGATTGGCGGTCGATCAGGCTTCCCGGGCTTCCGCTGGGCATATCGGAGAGCATCGAGTACCCCGAGGACAGCCTTCGCCTCAACCCGGGCGACAGGATCGTTCTGGTGACGGATGGGATCACGGAAGCAAGATGCCGGGGATCGCGAATGTTCGGGGTGGAGGGGCTGCTCGAGTGTGTCAGCCGGAAACTCGAATCAAGCATACAGGAACTCGCTGCCGCGATAATGGACTCGGCGCGGGAGCATGCCGACGGGAGGCTGCAGGACGATTCGGCGGTTGTCGTCGTCGAGCAGTGCTCTGGTGAGTTGCAGAAGACCAGTAAGTGAGTGGAGGAACTTAGTCGGTGAAGCGTGTAGGGGAACGTGTGAGAGGGATGACGCGAGAAGCATCGGGCAGTCTGCCCTTGGCTGCCGATGCATTGAGGCGTGCGTTTCAGGGGCAGGAATGGCCGGCGTGGATAGCATATGCAGCATCGCTTGTGATACCGGCTGGTCTCACTGCCGCGCTTCTCCTGATCAACCGGTTCTTGCCCCTAGCGCATTTTCCGGTCTTCTACTTCCTGACTACCACGGCCGTCGCGTACTGGTTCGGTCTGGGTCCGGCCTTGCTCGCCTTTGCAGCTTCATTTGTACTTTTCAGCGGGCTCTTCGCGGAAATGCGCGTCGAATGGTGGCCGATCGCTTCAACCGAGGAAGGCTGGGCGAGTCTGGTGGCGCTCCTTCTGGGAAGCGGGGCAGGTGTTGCCGGTGCGCTGATGGTTCGCCGTTCGCGCAGGAAGGCGCACAGGTTGGCGCTGAGGGTCATGGAGTCGGACGAGCGGATCAGGAACATATTCGAGAGCATCACGGATGCCTTCTTTGCCGTTGATACCGAGTGGCGGTTGACTTACGTAAATGCCGAGGCCGGACTGGCGCTAGGTCGAGAGCCCGATGATCTGATCGGGCGCAGCTTCTGGGAAGAGTTCCCGGAGGTCTCGGGCACCCCGATACGAGCAAATCTTATGGCTGCCATGGAAGGGCACGTCAGGGCTTCATTCGAGGAATACTATCCTCCGTTCGCGAAATGGTTCGAGATTCATGCATACCCGTCCGCCGAGGGTCTCTCTGTCTACTTCCGTGACGTGACTGAGCGCAAGGCGGCCGCCGACGCACTGCACGAGGTCGAGAATCAGCGGGTGGATTTCTACCGGCGGACGCTACTCGCGGCGACCGGCGGGAAGCTCCTCACGATGGATCGGAGCGACATCGAGACTCTCGCCGGCTACCCGGAGGAGTGCTGGGCGATCACGACGGCGGCCGATCTCGGGCGGATAAGGCGCGAGGTATCGGACTCATGCGAGGCGGCCGGGCTGGATGAAGAGAGACTGTCGCGTTTCTCGATATGCCTGGGCGAGGCGCTGACTAACGCGCTGAAGCACGCGGGTGGAGGCACGGCGACTCTGCACCGGGTTGCGGGCCGGGTGATAGTCCTCGTGTCCGACGAGGGGCCTGGCATCGGCGAACTGAACCTGCCTGAGGTCGCGTTGGCCCCCGGGTACTCTACGGCGGGTACTCTTGGTATGGGCTACAAGGTGATGATCTCTTTCGCCGACAGGGTCTATCTCTATACCGGCCCCGACGGGACGGTGGTGGGGCTTGAGATGGAGCTTGTGCCGGCGGGCGACCATCCCGGACTACCCAGCAACAGTTGCGGCGCCGTGTGGTGATCCCGGCACTCTCCGTCCGAGTCCGATCAACAGAATAACCGTTGGCGCAGAGAGGGCGACGAGGTATCAGCATGGATGTTCAGTCAGTACCGGGCACCCCGGCGGCGGTCAAGGTCTGCGGCGAAGTGGACCTCAGCAACGTCGGCAGGATGATCGAGGCGCTCGACGTTGCGGTCTCCCAATCGCCTACAGGCGTGCTCGTGGACCTGTGCGACGTCACTTACATTGACAGCGCCGGCATACAGGCGGTCATATCGGCCTATCAGCGCCTGCGGACTCAGGACGGCGTACTGGCGCTCTGCCTTTCGAACCCGGATGTTCAAGCGATCTTCCGCCTGATTCACCCCGAACTGCTGCCCGGTTTCGTAGTGACCAACGATCTCGATGCGGCGCGGCAGGCGCTTGCAGTGAACGATCGCCCCGCAGGTCAATGATCTCCCAGCACCGTTAGAGTCCCGTCCGCCGTGATGCACGCGAGCTTGTCGCGCGCCCCGGATATCACGGACAAGGCCTTCACTCCGCTGCTCGCGCGCCACTCGGCAGTCACGCGGCCCTCCCTGTCCAGCACGACAATCCTGCCGTCCTCCCCACCAACGCATATCTCATCTCTGCCGTCACCGTCCATATCAGCCGCTACGAGTGCTCTCACCGGCTCTTCGATATCCCTTCGCCAGACGCGCCTGCCGTCGCCGGAAACCGCGCAGACGCTGAAGCTGAGCGACCCGGCGACGATCTCCGGTAGCCCGTCGCCGTCTAGGTCGCAGAGAGCGATTCCCGTTATCTCGTCTCCGGTGTTGAAACGCCATTTCGAAGTGCCGTCCGCATCGACGGCGTGGATGTTGCCGTCCGCACCTCCGAAGAGAACCGTCGGCGCCGCATCCTTCATGATCCTGCCGGCGACCACGCAGGTCGCGCGCGGGCCGGTCGGGGTTCGGTACTGCCAGAGCCGCTCACCCGTCGGGCTCACGCCGTGCCACCAGTAGTATTCCGTCCCCGCGATGTACTCCTCCCTGCCGTCCCCGTCGAGGTCCGTTGGTGTGCCGGCGGTCGACGCATGGACGCTCTCGTACTTCCAGAGCTGCGCCCCCTTCGAGTCAAATGCGTAATGGTGCCAGTTCTCCGAACCTGCGATCAGGGCCCGGTTGCCGTCGCCCCAGAGATCCGCAGATGAGAAGTAAACGACCTTCGCGTCGCGTTTGTAGTACGGCAGTTCCTGCTTCCAGAGCTGATTGCCGTTCTCGTCGAGCAGGTAGACTGTCGAGCCGGCGGTTCCCACAGCGATCCTCTTCGGTTCATCTTTCGCCAGTTTGCTGATCCAGAGGGCCTTGATCTCGCTGTCCGCGTCGAACGTCCAACCCGCTGTCCCATCGGCGGAGACGGCATACACCCTGCCTGTGTCACTCCCGACACAGACGCCGTCCGTGTCCGACGCGAGACAGACGAGCTTCTCGGTACCGACCGCCGCACGGAATCCGCCGCTCCTCATGAGCTTCTTGACGTTGTCCGTCGCGGTCGCGGCCGACGGCCGTTCCGCCGGCTTCGGCCTCGGGAACTTGATGGCGAACGCCGCTGGGAGAGCTGCGCCCTCGATCACGCTCCTGCCTGCGGGGATGAACACGCTGGTCAGACCGCCGTCGGTCTTGCCCTTCATGTGCTTGCCGCCGAGGCGAAGTCCGTCTTTTCCCGCAGCGATCCTGGTCGTTGCCGGCTCGTCCGTGGAGACGGTAACGCGTCCACCCGGCTCTAGTTCCACCGAGACCGGGTTGTCGGTACTGAACACAGTCCGATTGCTGAGAGCGAGCATCGTGGCTTGCCCGACTGCAATGCAGCCACCGTTCAGCCAGTACATGGCGCCGTCGGTGGAGATGCCTGGCGCGATCTCCTTACTCCCCGACCCTATGCCGACGAGAGAGCGGTCTCTCCCGCTGCCAAGCAGTATCGAAGTGTCGCTGACCCGCTCCGCTTCTACCGGCGGTGCACCCTCTTTCTGCGTCGAGACGACGTTCATGAAGCAGATGCTCTCGGCGGCGTCCATTCGCTTGGTCTTGATCTGCTGCAGGACCCGGATGATCGGTTCGGCCTGTTTGTAGGCAGACCAGTTCTTGCCGATGACGGGGTCGTCCCATGTTCGAAGGCGCGAACCGTCCAGGTTGTGGATCGTCATGGCGGGACCGTTCTGCTTCACGGTGAGGCTGCTGCCGTCCATCTCCGGCTGGCCCAGCGCCTGCCAGAAGCAGCGCACACTGAACTCGTCGGCAACCTTCGCCTCGATCTTGTCCATGAAGACGAACGTGTCACCCTTGTCCCAGAGGATGTTCCGGCTCCAGTCCGCGCCGGAACACCCGGGCGTCGTGGTGCGTGTGAACGCGACTCGACCGAGGTCGGCGACGATCTCGCGCTCGGAGAACGTCGGCAATGGGAACGACTGCCCGTCGCGGTAGACGGTGATCATGTTGTGGTACTTCGGCTGTGACTTGATGTAGTCGCAGTCGGCGAGCCAGATGCGCCCCTTGTCGCTGAACCTCAGCACGGAGTTGCCGTCGCTGTGTCCGTGCCCGCAGCCGCTGATCCCGTCGAGGAGCAGGTATGGCTTCTCCACGTCGAAAGAGGTACGGAATGAGATCTTCTCGAAGGTGTGTTTCTGTGGGACGGTCCCGCTTCCGTTGTGATGCGCGTAGAACATCGGATCGGTGGGAAGCCACTTGACTCCAAGCAGGTCTCGAGGCTCGGACGGCTCGACGGAGTTCTGGTAAGCGCTCATGCCCGCGTTCGGCCTCACCTCGTTACCCTTCAGATAGGCCCACATGTACCGCCCGTCGCGCTCCATAGCGGCGAGCGAACGCCAAAGGTACATCTCTATGTTTCCTCCATGGAACGATCCGACGTCGCCGAAGCTGACCTGGTATCCCAGGTTGTCCATCGTCATGATCGCAAGGTCCGCGCCGATCCGCGCATTGCCGGAGGTGATATAGGATGGGTCCGGGCGTGCCAGGGCATAGGTCATCATGTGGTTCAGCGTTATCCACTGGTAGCTGTTCGAGTCCTCCTGGGGCTTGAACGACCTGGCCTGCGACTGGAAGCACCCGTCGGCCAGGGCGGTCCAGTGTGACGCCTGCGGGAGATCGTAATACTTTGCGAAGTAGTCTGCCGCGAACATGAAGCCAAGGCTTGTGAACGTTGTATGGTTGTTCCGCAGTCCGGGCGTGAGAACGGGAGTGATGCTCCAGTAGCTCTCCCAGTACCGGATGTACTCGAGGATAATGTTGACAATCCTCAGACGATCATCGTCGCTGAGTGCCGGCGATTCCTCCACGCTGTCCCACGTTGCGATGAAGTCAGCAAATCTGAAGTCCGCGTCCATGCCCCAGGGACCGCCGTACGTGCCGAGGTTCTGCTTGTAGAGGTCGTGAGCGAGAAAAACCATCTCGCGAAACAGCCTGGCATACCCGTCGCGTCCCGTGCGGAGATACCATGCTCCCGCATTTGTGATGTAAGGCATGACACCTGTATGAGCCCCTGCGCGGAACGCCTTGTCGGCGGCCTTGATCTGCTCTGCGATCTCCGCGTCCGTCGGCTCGGTCACCAGGTCCTTGAACCGCGCCGCCAACTCGGCGCCCAAGACGATTCTCAGCGCGCAGGAATACCCCATTGTTGAGCCCCTCGGCATCGAGGCGCCGAACGCCTCGACCGCACGCGACACGCCGTCGAGATCGCTCCCGCCGAGAAGGATGACGTTTGCCCCGTTGCCCCACGGGTCGTTGATCGTGCGGACAGTATATCCGCCCTTGCCGGGGTAGAGTGCGTCCTCGCAGATGAGCTTACGTGCGTAGAGCAGCGACGCGAGATTGCTCGTCTCCATATTGCCGAGCAGGACAATGCTTTTCGAAGGCGTCGCCTCGAGTACGCCGTACTTGCTGGCGACTTCCGAGTCCGTGCGGACCGCAAGCTCGGCTCCCGTCGCAGACTTCACCGCGTCCTGGACCTGTTTCCCAAGTTCCCGATATTCCGATACATCCGGCACGACGATCTCCGCCCTCGCGACGCCGTTCTCCACGATCAGCGTGTCGGGCACTTGCGTCTTCAATGTCGTTATGGTGGTGATCGGGTCTTGTTTCATGTCGCTCCCCGCGGCTCCGGCGGCTGTATTCGCAAGCATCAGCCCGAGTATCAGGGTAAGAATCCTCATGTGTTCCTCCGTAGGACGGCGTGCGTCCGCAGATCAGCCAGACAGGATCTGGGAGAAGCCCTGGGCGGCGGCGTGGGCTCGCTGGTCTACAGACATGCGGATCGAGTCGTAGATCGAGAGCGACTTCTCCCAGTACTCCTGCCGAATGCGTTCGCGGTCCGGCTCGGGGCCGGCCATCTCGCGGAACCTGCGGGCGAACCAGAGCAGGTCCTCTCGATAGGTTTCCGGGTCGGGGAACAGCGGGAGCGCGCACTTCGACATATCCGCCGCCTCCAGGTGCTCGATCATCAGGTCGTACTTCTCGACGAGCCCATCCTTCGACCACTTGCGCCTGGGATAATGCCCCCAGCCCTGCACGACCTCGAACGCCTCGAACAGCTCACCCATCTCCGCATGTTCCTTGCCGAAGACCTTGGCGCAGAACTCCCTGGAGACGACGTCCGGATCGGCATCGGGGTCGGCGAAGAACCGACCCGCGGCGTAGAGGCTCATCAGGTTGAGCTTCGGCGTCATGGTGTACGACATCCCGCCGGAGTAACCACATGCACGTTCCTCTCGACGCCTCGATGCCATTCTCGGAAGCCGCCAGTGCGGGTAGTTGATCAACTCACCTTCCGCCGCCGAGTAGTCCCACGTCGTGATCGGTCTGATCCTCGCCACCTCGCGGGCATACGGACGTGCGTCGCCTCCGTAGGTCGCATCACCGTCGGGGCTGAATCCGAGGTTGATCGCCACCATCGTGTCCTTCGGGAACTCGGGGAGGCGCTTGATCAGATACTCCATGGCCGCCTCTGCGCGCGGAGGCTTCCCGTTCCAGATGGCGGCCGGCGTTTCGGGAGTCGCATTCTTCGCCTCGACCAGCATATCCCAGGTGCCGTCCCAGTCCGGGACGCTCCACAGGTCCGTACCCCAGCCGGAGAACGGGGTGCCCCATGTGCCGATCTCTATGCGGGCGCGAGGGTTCACTTCGCTGACGATCTCCGTCAGGTCGAGGCAGAGGTCGATGAAGGTCTCGTGCGTGCAACCGAACCGGTTACAGCCACCCGGGTCGCCGGGGAAGATGCCGATGATGTCCGTGCCGGCAAGCTCGGTCATCCAGTGCCGCCAGATTTCGAGGATCAGCTTCCTCTCCTCAGGCACGTTGGGACAGGCGAAGAACCAGTCCGGGCCGATGGTGTTCGGCGGGTTGATGATCTTGGTCTTCATGCCGAGGTCGTGCGCGATCTCGTTCACCCGGCGCATGGTGGAGGCGAACTCGGCGTAGATGCCGCCGCCGTCGAGTGCGCGACGGTCGTAGAGCGTCGGGACGAGCCAGTACTCGAAGCAGTTGAAGCCGTACGCATGGAGCATCTTGAGGAAGCGCGCCCAGTCGTCCATCGACCAGCGGTTCGGCGCGCCGGGATAGTACATGTTCGGGTTCCAGTGATTCTGCAGATGCTCCGCGAAGTTCACATAGCACGAGCGATGGCTGAAGTGTGCCATTCTACTTTGCCGCCTTCTCGCAGTACTCCCTGAGCAATCCCAGCCAGAGCCTGTACTCATCCAGCGGGACCTCCGGGGGCGTTTGGTGATCGACCGAAACGATCAACCCTCCCTGCTTCATGGCAGGCATCAGGCGCTCGAACTCCTGGCGGTTGCGCTCCTCGCCCAGGTGCATGACAGTCTTGTCATACGCCCCGAGCATCCGAAGCCGGGGATGATCGCATCTGAGCTGATTGACATCGACGCCTGCCATCCGCTCGAGCGGCAGGAACCCCTGGATGCCGACCTCCTCGTACCAGCTCACCGGCTTGGTCACGTCGCCGTCGGTATCGAGGAAGACGGTGATCCCGCGCTCCTGGAGTGAGTACGTGATCCGGCGATAGAAGGGTGCGAGGAACTCGTCGAACTGAGCTCGGGAGAGCATCGGGCCGTGGTTGTAGGACATATCTTCCGCGAAGGTCATGAACACGGGCGCGCATATCTCGCAGAACCGCTCCATGGTCCGAAGGTGGAAGGCCAGCAGATCCTCGTTGATCTCATGCATCAACTCCGGCTGGTCGTAGAAGGCGTAGAGATGCGGCTCGATCCCCAGGAGCACGCGCGGCCACCAGAAGAAGCCGTCGATCGAGACCCAGATCACGATGTCGTCCGCTTCCTGCCTCTCGGCCCACGACTTGATCCGTTCAGGGTCGAACGGCGGGTCAGGGTAGAGGTGCTGCTTGGTGGCGCGGTATTCGTCGGCGTTGTTGACGATCGGCAGGCCGTGTCCGGGTGCGCGCGGGCATTCCGGCTTCATCGGCGAGAACCAGAACTGGGCATGGCGGTCCATCCCGAAGTACTCGCGGATCATGTAGCCGTCGGTGATGTCCCTGGGGAGGCCCTCCTCATACCAGCGGGCGATGGTCTTGTCCCACCACGGTGCCCACTCCATGACCGGCAGCCGGTCGACCGGCTCGAAGTTCAGCACCCGTCGGAATCGTTCGCGATTGGTCATCGTGTTTCTCCTATGTGTCCCATAAACCCCATCCGTCCCATGGGACGGACGGGACCTGCCGGTCACTGGTTCCGCAGTACCTCGATCATCGCCGCCATGTTCTCGGCGGGGACATCGGACGGGATGTCGTGCGAGGGGGAGGCGATGTACCCGCCGCCCGGTCCAAGTTCGCGGAGGAGCCTGCGGGTCTCGGTCCGCACCTCATCGGGCGTTCCGAGGGGAAGAAGTCGCTGGACGCTTATCCCGCCGAAGAACGAGAGCTGTCCGTGGTAGCGCCTCTTCGTCTCGAATATGTCCATGACTTCGGGCTGGAACGGGTTGAAAATGTTGACGCCGACCTCCACAAGGTCCGGCAGGATCGCTTTCACGTCGCCGCAGCAGTGGATCATCACGTACTTGCCCGCCTCGTGAACGGCGTCGTACATGCGCTTGATCCTCGGCTTGATGAACTCCCTCCAGAGCGACGGGCCCATCAGCACACCCGCCTGGCTGCCCCAGTCGTCGCCGAACCGGACGCAGTCGATGTCGTAGGAGGTGGCGATGCGTATCTGCTCGAGGTTGTACTCCGCAATGCGGTCGAGCAACTCACGGACGAACGAGGGGTTCCCGATCATGTCCATCATGAGACGCTCCATCCCTCGGAGGGTCCAAGCCCGCTCGAACAACGAGAAACCGAGGCTCGCCACGCGGAACTGGTCGGGATGACCGGCCACGAACTTGCTGTAGATGGCGTCGAGCGCCTGGCCTTCGCACGCGGGCGGGTTCCACCCTCGGAGATCGGCCTCCGGAAGCACCAGGCCCTCGACGTTGCCGATGTCCTTGTCGACGGTCCGGTTCCACACCACTCCCCAGACGTCGCGGAAGTAGCCGGGCTTGATCTCCTCCCACTCCCTCAGGCTGCCGAGACGCAGCATCGCAAGGTGGTTGCCGATCTGCTTCTCGAAGTGGGGGTCGCCGTAGAACTCGGCCATCTTCTCCCTCGCGGGGATCGTGAAGGTGACGTGATACGGGACGATGTCGGTATCCTGGAACTGAATCGCGCGGTAGACTCGGTCTCTTGGCGTCATGGCCTATCGCCTCCCTGTCTTGCCGACAGGATAGCCCCGGCTGCCGCGCCTTGTCAAGGCATACCATGGAGGCGGCGATATGTGCTAGACTGGTGACAGAATTGGAGGGGGAACATGATCGACATCCATCTGCACATAGGGCGGCTCTACACCTCCATGGACAAGCCGTTCACAGCCGACGATGCGCTTCGTTTCATGGATGCAAACGGCATCCAGAAGGCATGCCTTCTGCCGATCGAGAACCCCGAGGAGACCGACTACTACGTCACCACGGACCAGATCCTTGTAGAGGCCGGGCGGCATCCGGATCGCTTCATCCCGTTCTGCAACATCGACCCGAGGAGGAGGAGCGCCGATCTCTCGACCGACTTCCTGGGCATGCTCAGAGAATACCGCGACCGTGGATGCAGGGGATTCGGCGAGGTGCTCGCAGGCCTGTACGTAGACGATCCACGCCTGCAGAGGATCTACGCGGCGTGTGGTGAACTCGGGCTGCCGATCGTCTTTCACCTCGATGCACTACGCTGCATCGACGAGAAGGGCCTCCCGCGCTTCGAGGCGATGGTGCGCAGCTTCCCGCAGACGATCTTTATTGGGCATGGACAGCACTTCTGGTCGGAGATATCCGCGGATGTCAGGGATGAGGAGTTCAGCATCTACCCCAAAGGACCGGTGAAGCGCGTCGGACCGGCCGAGAGGCTGATCGCCGAGTGCCCGAACCTCTACGGCGATCTCTCAGCAGGCAGCGGGCATAATGCCGTCACGCGCGACCCGCAGTTCGGACGCTGGCTCCTCGAGACCTACCAGGACAAGCTGCTCTTCGGCACGGACAAGCTGAAGGAGGACCAGGAGACGCCGATCATCGAGCACCTGCGCACGGTCGGTCTGCCCCAGGATGCATACGAGAAGATCGCCTTTCGGAACGCGGAAGTGCTCTTGCCGGCGTAGTCGTCTGCGCCCGGACGGAGTTTCCTGGAGTTGACACCGCAGAGCGCGCGGCGTATACTCCAGACCTGCGCGGAAGCACGAAAAGAGATGCCGAACGTCGTGAAACCAACTGCCTTGATACTCTGCATTCTGCTCTGTTCCATATGCCTGCCTGCGATCTGCGCCTTGGCCGAGAGGCCCTCCCGATCTGGGTTCACTCTCTGGCAGCTTCCCGAGCAGACCCACAGCCAGATGATGTCCTATGTCGTCCGTACGGTCGGCGGCAGGGTTATTGTCATAGACGGCGGCATGCCCGGTGACGCTGACTACCTCCGGGCATTCCTGGCTGAGTGTGGGAACAGAGTGGACATCTGGTTCGTCACACACCTGCACGACGATCACTTCGGCGCGCTCGGCGAGATTCTGCGGAAGCCGTCTGGTCTGCGTATTGGCCGCATCTACGCCTCTACACTGGATGACGAGTGGGTGAGGCAATACGGAGGTGAGGGCGAGTTCAGTTCGTGGATCGATTTCCAGCAGGCTCTGCGCAGCGTCGGGCGGCGGCTCATCCAGCTTCGGCCCGGGGGAAGGATGGATGTGGACGGAGCGGTCGTAGAGGTTCTCGGCGTCGCGAACCCGGAGATACGTGTCAACGGGATCAACAACTCCAGCATCGTGTTGAGGGTGAGTGATAGTTCGAAGTCGGTCCTGTTCCTCGGCGATCTTGGGCCCGAGGGCGGCAGGAAGCTGCTCGAGGGCAAGTACCGGGATCGCCTGGACTGCGACTATGTTCAGATGGCGCACCATGGGCAGAACGGCGTCAACTTCGATGTCTATCAGGCCGCATCACCCCAGTATTGTCTCTGGCCGACCCCAAGTTGGCTCTGGGACAACAACATCGGGGGGCAGGGCAAGGGTACCGGCCCGTGGCGGACTCTGGAGGTCCGCGCATGGATGGATCAGCTTGGTGTGAAGAATCACTACGTGACCGCCGACGGGTTGAAGAGGATAGACTAACTGGTTGCGCATTCTAGGATGGTCGAGCGATGCACCCTCTTCCTGAGGAAATCAAACAGCACGTCGAGGGGCTGAGCGATAGCCCTACGGTCCGCCTGTCCGTCGAGAGCGACCTCTCGCCCGACGGGGAGATCGGCAGGCAGTGGCTCATCACCACCGATGACCGCGTCTACGTAATCAGCCGGGATCACGGGCGGCCTGCGGTCAGTCGCGATCTCCCGCTGGCCGATGTCATCGGCGTCAACGCCGAAGCCCAGGTTGGCAGCGGCTGTCTGATCGCCAATGTCGGGGGCGAGTTCGTTCCTCTCATTCGATATTCCAATGCCATGACGAAGGAGTTCGGATATGCGGCGAAGCGGGTGGAGGCCCAGGCCCAGGGCAAGGAAGCCCCACCGTTAACCGACGAGGATCGCACGCGCAGATGCCCGAAATGCGCGTTCCCGCTGGAGACAGGTTCCGACGTATGCCCGAACTGCGTGAACAAGGCGCGCGCGATCCGGCGGTTGCTCGGCTACGTACGGCCGTACCGTACGCTGACGATCGCAGCGGGCCTTCTCATGCTCGCGAGCCAGTTGATGATGCTGGCGCCACCGTACCTTACGAAGGTGTTGGTGGACGATGTGCTTCGCAAAGCAGAGCCGTACCGGGGGAAGGTGCCGGGAGAGCTTCGGGCGGACCTGCTGCACATGCTGGGCCTGATCGTACTGGCGCTGGTCGTCACGCGGCTGATCTCAATGGTGATGGGAATCTTCCAGTCGCGCATGACAGCGTACCTGGGATCGCGGATGATCCATGACATACGGATGGAGCTCTACTCGTCACTCGAGCGGCTGACGGTTGGATTCTTCGACAAGCGTCAGACGGGTGCCGTGATCAGCAGGGTATCGCAGGATACGAACGCACTGCAGGAGTTCCTCGCATTCGACATCCAGTTCATCGTGTCGAACACGCTTCTGCTCGTATTCGTCCTGGCGATAATGTTCCAGCAGAATTGGAGACTTGCGGCGCTTACGATCATACCGGCTCCGATCGCCTCGGTTGCGGCGATGTTCATCTTCACTCGGCTACGGTGGGTCTTCCGGCGGGTCTGGCACCGGTGGTCGAAGCTCCACAGCGTGATGTCGGACAGCCTGCAGGGCCTGCGGGTCGTGAAAGCGTTCGCCCAGGAAGACAAGGAGATCGGTCGGTTCGAGCGCCGCAGTCGCGATCTCTACCAGGCCTCGATGCATGCCGAGCAGACTTGGGCGACCATGCTTCCGATCATGTGGTTCGTGCTCAGCTCCGGGCAGTTCATCGTGTGGTACGCGGGGGGCATCGGCGTGTTGGATTTCGGGTTGACGACCGGAACGCTCATCATGTTCATCGGCTACATCGGTATGCTCTACGGGCCGCTCCAGATCGTCACTCGCATGTGGGACTGGATCGGCCGCTGCCTTGCCGCCTCGGAGCGCGTATTTGAGATCATGGATTCGCCGCGCGAGGAGACGGATCCTGAGCATCAGGTGCGGATCGAGGACATGAAGGGTCGGGTTCGGTTCAACCACGTGAAGTTCGGCTACGACAAGCACAACCCGGTCCTTCACGATATTGACCTCGAGGTGAGTCCGGGCGAGATGATCGGCCTCGTCGGCCCGTCCGGCGCAGGCAAGAGCACGATCATAAACCTGCTCGCGCGGTTCTACGTCGCGCAGGAAGGTGATATCGAGATTGACGGCGTGGATATCCGGCGGATCAGCCTCGGAGACCTGCGCAGGCAGATCGGGATGGTGCCGCAGGAGTCCTATCTCTTCAGCGGCACCATCTATGACAACATTGCCTACTCGAAGCCCGACGCGACCCTGGAGGAAGTCATCCGCTCCGCGAAGGCGGCCAACGCGCACGACTTCATCGTCAACTTCCCCGACGGCTATGAGACGCAGGTCGGCGAGCGAGGCCAATCGCTCTCCGGGGGGGAGAGGCAGCGCATTGCCATCGCCCGCGCGATCCTGCACGATCCGCGGATTCTCATCCTCGACGAGGCGACGAGTTCGATTGACTCCGCGACGGAGAAGCAGATTCAGGAGGCGCTCGGACGGCTTGTGAAGAATCGCACGACCTTTGCCATCGCCCACCGTCTCTCTACACTCGGCAACGCCGACCGGCTGCTCGTTCTCGACAAGGGGAAACAGGCTGAACTCGGCACTCACGAGGAACTCGTCAAGAAGGGCGGCACCTATGCGAAGCTCGTCGAGATGCAGAGCGAGCTCTCGAAGACGATAGGGGTGGGCGGATGAGCGACTGGCAGGGAGATGCGGGTGCCGTGCGTTATCTCGGGGCCGACGACTTCTCTCTGTGGCGTACCGGCGGAGGCGCGCTCAGGCTCACGCTCCACGGCGAGAAGTCGGTTCTCCGGGTCAAGTGCAGACGGTGCTTTCCCTACTCACTCCCGGAGAGGTTCATCTCCATCAGAGACGGGTCCGACGGCGAGATCGGCATCGTAGCGAATCTGCACGAACTGCCGAAGGATTGCAGGACCCTGATAGAGGATGATCTCGAGATGCGCTACTACGTTCCCCAGGTCAGGAAGATCGAGACGATTCGCCAACGCTTCGGCGGCATCGAATGGCGCGTGGACACCGACCGCGGACCAAAGCGCCTGATTACCAAGGGCATCCATGACACGATGACCGAGGTCGAGGTCGGCCGATATGTGCTCACGGACGTGGACGGCAACAGGTATGAAATCTGCATCGAGGGACTCGACGTCGGAAGCCGGGAATGGCTCGACCGGCTCATTTGACACCGCGTCGCGGCTTTGCTAGAATTGCGGCGAAGAAAGCCTCTGTCAAGGCGCGGTCGTGATGAGAGTGAGATGGCTGCGGCAGCAGCCGGTGCCGCTCCGTCTGCTGCCGCGCCTATGGAGAGAGGTAACCGCATAGCATCACGTCTCGGCTTGGGACCGAAACGAGCAGGGCTCCGGATGCGTTGTTACGTCGTCCGATGCACTATGCTATATCGGCACTAGTGTTTCATACCCAGGTTTCTCAGAAGCGAAACGTCGAAAATCCGGGATGCCTGCGAATGCAGCCCGAGGAGGCTGAGAGGACATGCAGTTTGACCTGGCGGCCTTGGAAGACCAGATGACCCTCGGAAAGAGCTTCAAGATCAAGTACCGCTATCCTCTGGAGACGGGGACCAACAGGGAGCGGTTCGCAGTTCGATCCGACAAGTTGATGGACGTATCGAAGGAACTCGGCCGGTTCTACACCCTGTACCGCGGGGTGACGCCGATCTGGCTCGAGGCTGATGAGATCATCGAGATGTCTCCCGACGACGGCCTCTATGAGGACTTCGGCGACGAGTAGAGGCGCGCTGCCGCCACGAACGCCCTGAACAGAGCCTTGCACGGCTCGTAGACGTACTCATCCGCCTGCCTCTCGGGATGCCACTGCACCGCGATTGCCCACGGGTGTTCGGTCGCCTCGACGGCTTCCACGATCCCGTCCGGCGCGAAAGCCGATGCCTTCAGTTTTGGCGACATCTCTTTGAGCGTGATCCCCTGATGATGCCTGCTGTTCACGACGCAGGGCCAGGTCCACGTGATGTGATAGAATCGGCTGTTCAGATCGACGGATACTCCGTGCATAGCACTCGTTCCCGGCTCGTGCTTAGGGGCGTCAGCCTCCACATAAGCCCTATGTCGAAGGCTGGTGCGTACGTCCTTGATCAGGCCTCCGCCGAGTGCTACGTTCATCACCTGGAATCCCCGGCAGATGCCGAGCATAGCGAGTTTCTTCTCGTAGGCCAAGCTCGCAAGCGGAATCTCGAAGGCGTCGCGCTCCGGGGTGCAGGTCATGTGATACTCAGTGAGCAGATCGTCGGTCGAGAGGCTCTCATCGCCGGGATTGGCCCGCGAGGGGTAGTAGTCGGGGTGGATGTCCCATCCGCCAGTAAACAGGATCCCATCGAACCGCGCGACGATCTCCTCCAGTTCCGCCGGGGAGTTCTTCTCCATGTTGAGGAACTCCGGCACCCCACCCGCGAGTTCGATCGCCTCCGGGTACTTCGCGTACTCCTCGATCTTCCGCCCTGCTGTGATTCCGATAACGGGCTTACTCATGCGGTGGCCTGTGACTCCAGGCGCTCCAGCAGATCTTCCACCCCCAGCTTCTTCGCCCAGTCGTGCAGATAATCCAGATCAAGTTTTCCGAGTTGAACCTCGTAGACCCGGAGTGCATCCGTAAACTGCTTCTCACTGCCTCCGCACATTCTGGCCCAGTTCAGCTTCGCCAGAATCGTGTCCTCTGGGGCAGAAACCATGACGTCTTCGCCGAGTATGTTCTCACACACTCCCGAGCCCACCTTGCAAGATCGTATTGCTCGCCTGTCAGCATCCAGAAGTCCACCTTGTCCCCGCCATTGACGTCAAGCAGGTTGAACATGCTCTTGCGTGCGACTGCATCGCTGACGGCGTTCTCGTCGAGGTAGAAATCTGGCGCTGGGAATTGCTGAATCAGTCTGGGACTGGATTCAGAGCATAGCGAGATGACCACGTTGATGTCGTGGGTGGAGCGTGGCTCACCCTGCAGGCTGGACACAACCGAGCCTGTTACCATGTAGTCGATGGCGGCTTCATCCAGAGCCTCTACTACTCTCTTCAGTAGTTCTGGTTGTGACATTTGTCCAGGCGCTCCATGAATAACTCAGTCAGTTCATCTTCCGGGAGATCAGGGAAGCGGCTACGGAGCCCGTGCATGAATAAAGACCGTGTGAACTCTGTGAGCTCAAACGCCTTCATGAGCCTCTGTTCCGGCGTCATGCGCCGCAGCGTCTCTATATACAATCTGTGGTTCGGTCGTTGTTTGATGTCCATAGTCGCACCTGTTGTTGATTCTTCCGACAGCATTCTACCACGCTCGCGCTTATCTGCCAACTGCTGACACGCTAGCACTTGCCACCGCATCTGGTGCTCCGGTACAATCAGCGCTGGGACATGGCATGGAAACCGGGGATCGAGTGACCAGTGACCAGTATCCGGTGTCGAGAAGGGGAGGGCGGTTCAAGGATGCGCTCGGGGCGTATGCGTTCCTGCTGCCGAACCTCATCGGCTTCTTGGTGTTTACCTTCCTCCCGATCCTGGCGTCGCTCGCGCTCAGCCTCACAGACTGGGATGTCCTCCAGCCCCTTAACGCGAAGAACTTCGTCGGGCTGAGCAACTTCGGCGAGCTGCTCGGATTCCACCGCGAGGCCGGACGACTGATCGCCAACGACCCCGACTTCTGGAAGTACCTCTGGAACACAGTATTCCTGATGCTCGGCATCCCTCTGGGTATCGCCGGGTCGCTGCTCACCGCGATGCTGCTCAACCAGAAGATCCGCGGCGTCACCGTCTTTCGCACGATCTACTTCCTGCCGAGCATTTGCTCCGGCGTCGCCGTCGCGCTTCTCTGGAGGTGGATCTACAATCCCGAATACGGCCTGCTGAACGCATTCCTGTCGAAGTTCGTCCACTTCAGAGAAGCGCCGATGTGGCTCTACAACCCGGCGCTCGCAAAACCGTCGCTGATCATCATGGGCCTATGGGCGGGCGTCGGCGGGATGAACTGCCTGCTCTACCTCGCAGGCCTCCAGGGCATCCCGCAGGAGTACTACGAGGCGGCGGACATCGACGGCGCGGGCTCGTGGCAGAAGTTCCGGCACATCACGTGGAAGCTGCTCAGCCCGACGACCTTCTTCATTGCGGTGATGAGCATCATCGGCGGATTCCAGGGCGGATTCATGCAGGCGTTTCTGATGACGAGCGGCGGGCCTGCCGGCTCGACCACGACGATCATGTATTACATCTACAATAACGCGTTCGGCGGTTTCTACCGCATGGGATACGCCTGCGCGATCGCATGGGTGCTGTTCATGCTGGTGCTCGGCTTCACGATCATCAACTGGCGGGTCGGCTCAAAGCTGGTTCACTACTCATGAAACTCAAGGCGCGCATGCTCCGCGTACTGGTGTTCATCGTGCTCGCGGTGGGCGGGGTGACCATGCTTGCGCCTCTGGTGTGGATGATCTCGACATCGCTGAAGGAGCAGGGCGAGGTCTTCCGCTTCCCCCCGAAGTGGATTCCGAGCGAGCAGGTCGTCGTGCGCGAGGGCGACCGTTACCTCAAGGCCGCGCGGCTCGAACATGACGGTCGGCGAATGAAGGTCTTGCGCCTGCTGGAGAAGAAATCATACACCATAGTCCGAGCGGAGGGCGGCGAGATCCTGACCGTCCGGCGGAGGGACCTCACGCCTGTCGAGCGCACCAAGTTCGTCTGGTCGAACTACACGCGCGCATGGAAGGCGTTCCCGGTGGACGAGGCGTTCTTCGGCCTGATACGGAACGCGGACGGCTTCCTGGTCTGGTACGTGAACAGCCTGGTAGTCGCGTTCTGCATCATGTTCGGCCAACTGCTGACGAGTTCGCTCGCGGCGTATGCGTTCGCCAGGCTGACGTTCCCGGGGCGGGACAGGCTGTTTCTCGGCTACCTGGCGACGATGATGGTGCCCGGCGTCGTGACGATAATCCCGGTGTTCGTCCTGATGAAGTACCTGGACGCATGGACCGGCGTCCCTTGGCGCGACACGTACAAGGCGCTGATCCTGCCGGGGATGTTCTCGGCGTATGGGACGTTCATGCTGCGGCAGTTCTTCCTGACGATCCCGAAGGACCTGGAGGACGCGGCGCGAATAGACGGCTGCACGAAGCTCGGGGTCTACCGGAACGTGATCCTGCCGCTCAGCAAGCCAGCGCTGGCGACTCTGGCCACGATCATCTTCATGGGCTCGTGGAACGACTTCATGTGGCCGCTGATCGTGACGGACAGCACCGGGATGAAGACGCTCCCGGTCGGCCTGGCATCGTTCCAGGGGCAGTACAACACCGACTGGACGATGCTGATGGCGGCGTCCCTGATCGTGCTGCTGCCGGTGCTGCTGGTGTTCATTTTCAACCAGCGGTTCTTCGTCCGCGGGATCGTGATATCCGGACTCAAAGCATAGAAGGAGACGAGTAACGTGAGAGAGTCGGTCGGTTGGGGTGTCTTCGTGGCCATACTCATTGGATGCGTGCTGATCACATGCTCCGCACAGGAGACCCCGAAGGTCGTGGTCAAAGACGGCCTCGTCATGCCGCTCCGGCCCGTGACCGAGGCCATCGCCGACGCCATGAAGTTCCTGAAGAAGGCCGATGGCGCTTATGTGCCTGGTAGGATCGACCGCGAACTGGCCGGCTATTTCCTTAGCGCCCACGTCAATGAGGATGGATCGCGCGTGGATCGGCAGCTCGCATTCCCTGCGCGCCAGCATGCCTACTTCATACGCACGTTCATCGCCTACTACAAGTACAGCGGCGAGAAGGAATGGCTCATCCGAGCACGCGACCTCGCAGACTGGAACCTTGCGCATTCCACTCCATCGGATGCCCACTATCCGAATATCCCTTACTCGGCGTATGTCGACGGCAAACCCGGAGGCTCAGGGGATCTTGACAGCACCGAGCCGGACAAGGCGGCTTTCATCGGGAGCGCCTACCTCGCGCTGTATGAAGTCACCTCCGAGAAGAAGTACCTCGATGGCGCGAAGGCCATCGCCGAGACGCTCGTCAAGCGCCAGAACGACGACGGAAGCTGGCCGTTCAGAGTCGTGTGGGGCGATGGCAAGGTCTATCAGGAGTTTGGAGGAGCGCCTGTCTTCTTCGTCCAGTTCTTCGAGGACATGCTGCGTTACGAGAAGAAGCCAGCCTACCGGAAGGCCCATGACCGGGCGCTGAAACTGATGATCGAGCGGAACGTCGAGAAGGACCTCTGGGGCACGTACCACGAAGACGTGAAGAACAAGCCGCAGAACAAGTACTCCGCCGAGCCGATGTGCTTCACAGCCGACTATCTCTTCCGCCACGCGAAAAGGCACCCGGAGTACATCGAGATGGGACGCCGCATCCTCGGTCGGCTCGAGGGGCGGCTGGTTCACACTGAGGGACATCCCGCCGCACCCGCGCCCGCTGTGTCGGAGCAGGAGGGGTTCGAGCACATGATGCCCGGCCACACGGCCCGTTACTGCCTGGCGCTGGCCGACCTCTATGCCGCCACGGGTGACAAGGAGGCGAAGCGTAAGGCAATCTCGGGCGTCAACGCGCTTACCTACATGCAGTCGCCCGCCGGGCTGTTCGCCACGTTCTTCCAGAAGGTCAACGAAAAGCCGAACGCCAAGCCCAGGTCTAACTGGTACTCACAGCACCTCTACACCGTCTGCCACGTGCTCGAAGCGATGCCGTCCCTGCCTGAGTGCAAGCCATGAGAAAGAGCCATATTATTCTGCTGGCCGTGATCATCAATACCCTCCTCATCACGGGATGCATGGCGAAGGACGCGGGCAAGATCAAGCTCGTCGTCTGGGGACTCCAGTCGAGCGAGGAGTCCAAGGGCTTGGATGCCGCAGTCGCTGAGTACGAGCGGCGCCGCCCGAACGTTGACGTCCGCATCCTCGCTATGGGCGCGGGCGGCATGAACCCCCAGAAGCTCATGACCGCCATCGCGGGCAACGTCCCGCCGGACATCGTCCACCAGGACCGCTTCACCATCGGCGACTGGGCTTCGCGGGACACCTTCATGCCGCTAGACGATCTGATCGCGCGGGACTTGCGCCAGACAGGCCGGATGGGTCAGGCCGGTCGCACTCCTCCAATCAGACAGGAGGAGTTTTACGAGGCCTGCTGGGCCGAGGCTTGCTACGAGGGCAAGGTCTATGCGATCCCTTTCAGCACCGACGACCGCGCCCTCTACTACAATAAGTCGCTCTTCCGCGAGGCCGGCCTCGATCCCGACAAGCCGCCCCGGACCTGGGACGAACTGCTCACCTGCTCGAAAAAGCTCACAGCTTACCGCAAGGACGGCGGGTTCAAGCGTATCGGCTTCATTCCCAACTTCGGCAACAGCTGGCTCTACCTCTACAGTTGGCAGAATGGCGGCGAGTTCATGAGCCCGGACGGCCGGACGTGCACCCTTGACAACAAGTACTCCGTCGAGGCGCTTGAGTTCATGGTAAGGGTCTACGACGAGCTGAAGGGTGTGGATTCGATCAACTCGTTCTCGTCCGGCTTCAAGTCGAACGAACTCGACCCGTTCCTGACCGGCCTCGTGGCGATGAAGATTGACGGCAACTGGTTCCTCAACGGCATCGCGCGTTTTGGTCCGGACCTCGACTTCGGGGTCGCCCCCGCGCCGGTCCCTCGCGAGCGTCTGGAGGGCAGGGGACGGTTCGCCGGGGAGCCGAAGTTCATCACTTGGAGCGGAGGGTTCTCTCTGGCGATCCCGAGGGGGGGCAAGGAACGTGGACGAGTCATGGGAGTTCATCAAGTGGATGTGCTCCGAGGAGGCCAACCGCATATCGTGCGCCGCCCAGCAGGAGTACAATCTGAGCAAGGGTCGTCCGTATGTGCCGAGTATGACCGCGAACAGGAGGGTCAACGAGACGGTCTTCCGTGAGTTCGCCCCGGGTGCGCTCAAGTTTCGCGAACCCCTGCGCCTCTTCTTGGACCTGATGCAGGTCTCGAAGTACCGCCCGGTCACGTTCGTCGGACAGCGGCTCTGGGACGAGCACGTCCGGGCCTTCGACCTGGCGACGCATCACAAGAAGACTCCCCAGGTTGCGATGGCGGATGGCGCGCGGACTGTTCAGAAAGAACTCGACAAGGTCTTCAACCGTGAGAAGTACCCCCGGCTCAACTGGCTGTACCCGGGGTTGATCGTTGCGGGTGGCATGCTTCTGCTCGCGGCATACATCCGCAGGAAACTCCGCGAGTACGGGCCCATCGGTAAGCTGGGGCAAGGTGAGGCGATCGCGGGTTATCTCTTCGCCGCGCCGTGGATACTCGGCTTCCTGGTGTTTACCATCGGGCCGATCGTCGCCTCGATCATCTTCAGCTTCTGCGACTACGACGTCCTTCACGCGGCGCGCTGGGTCGGCCTGCTGAACTACCGAGAGCTGCTGAAGGACGATTGGTACTACCTGTCGAAGGCGCTCTATAACGCGGGGTTCCTGGCCGTCTTCGGGCTGCCGCTCGGGATGGCGACCGGACTCGCCATCGCCATGCTGCTGAACACCAAGGTGGGCGGGATGACCTGGTACCGTACGATCTACTACCTGCCCTCGATCGTGCCGATCGTCGCCAACGCGATCCTCTGGGTCTGGGTGCTCAATCCCGAGTTCGGCCTTATCAACGCCGCGTGGAGAGCGACCCTTGGCAACTGGTTCAACCTCTCCGCTCCGCTCTGGCTCAGCCACGAGTCAACGTCGAAGCCTGCGCTCATCATGATGGGACTCTGGGGCGCCGGCGGAGGCATGATCCTCTGGCTCGCGGGCCTTCAGGGGATACCTCAGCATCTCTACGAGGCCGCCGACATTGACGGCGCAAACTGGTGGAGCCGATTCTGGAACGTCACGATTCCGATGCTGACGCCGTACCTGTTTTTCAACCTGATCATGGGAACGATCGGCGTGCTGCAGACCTTCGAGACGATCTATATCATGACAGGCGGTGGTCCGGTGGACTCGACGATCGTTCCGGTTTTCTATCTTTTCAACAACGCATTCACATATTTCAAGATGGGATACGCGTCGGCGCTCGCATGGCTTTTGTTCGTGATCATACTCGTGCTGACGGTGGTTCAGCTCAAGCTCGCGCCGCGCTGGGTCCATTACGAGGCTGAGAAGGGGAAATGAACCAGACGCTCTACCCGTTGCTCTGGATGCTCGGCACGGTTCTGCTCTACGCGGTGCTGAGGCTCCTGCTCGTGCAGGTAATCGAAGCCGCCAGATGCCGCGCGCCCGCGATGCTCCTTGGCACGATCGTCTCGCTGGCGCCCGCTGCCTTAGTCGCTGCGCAGGTGCAGTCGGCTCGCCCGGTCAGATACTTCGCCGTAGTCGCGGCGGCCGTCATCGGACTCGCTCTGGCGCAGATCGTGATCGAGAGGACCGTGATGGACTGGCGGCGGATCAAGCAACGCAAGGAGTACGGACGCAAGGTCTCCCTGCACCTCGTACTGCTCACCGGATCCGTCATCTTCACGGTACCGTTCGCGTGGCTGCTGACGACGTCGCTCAAGGAGGAGGACGAGATCTTTAAGTACCCGCCGGTCTGGCTGCCGACTCGACAGGTGGAGGTGATGGTGGACGGTGAACCTCGTGGTGTCTCGACCTGGAAGACCGAGTCGGGGAACGTGACGGTAGCCGAGATCGCCGAACTCGAGGACGGCGGCAAGCGAATCAAGGTGCTGCCCCCTCAGCCGCGAGCCGGCGAGACCGCCGTCGTCGCCAGGTCGGAACTGACCAGGGTCCGGCGATTTGCGCTCAAGTGGGACAACTATTCTGATGCGCTGGAATACCTGCCTGTCGAGACTCGCAAGGGCCTCATCTACGTCTGGAACACCATCTACATCACGATTCTGAGCATCCTCGGCACGATAATGTCGAGTTCGCTAGTGGCCTACTCGTTCGCACGCCTCAAATGGCCCGGGCGCGACCAGCTCTTCGTGGTCTTGCTGGCGACGATGATGCTCCCCGGCGCGGTAACAATGATCCCGGTATTCCTGATCTTCCGCGCGCTCGGATGGATTGACACGCTCAGACCGCTCTGGCTGCCGTCGTTCTTCGGCGGAGCGTTCAGTGTCTTTTTGCTGCGCCAGTTCTTCATGACCATCCCGAACGATCTGGAGGATGCGGCGAAGATAGACGGATGCAGCTACTTCGGCATCTACTGGCGGATCATGCTTCCGCTCATCAAGCCCGCACTGGCGGCGCTCACTATCATGACCTTCATGGGTTCGTGGAACAACTTCATGGGTCCGCTCATCTACGTCAACTCGCCCGAGAAGATGCCGCTCGCGTACGCGCTTCAGCTCTTCCAGGGCGCGCACGGCGCTGAGTACGGCCTGCTCATGGCCGCCTCGACGCTCGTGATGCTCCCTGTCCTGTTGGTTTTCTTCTTCACCCAGCGGTATTTCATTCAAGGCATAACTCTTACAGGCATAAAAGGCTGAGGACGCCGCTCCTGCGCCTCACGAAACGGCATACGGATTGACATTTCGGCGGCATCGCGTATAATGGCATGTAGTGCGGACCGTCCGTAAGAGGTTATACCATGCGTCTTGCGCCACATGCAGTTCTCGTGGCCGTGTTGGCTCTCGCTTCCGCCGCCTTTGCACAAACGACTTCGCCTCGTAGTTCGACAAGCGTCTTTGACCTTCAGACGGCCCTTGCGCCGGTTGCCCTGGATGCGAATACCCAGTACGTCTCAGGCACGGGCATACGTCTGACTTCCACCGCGACCAGCGGTATTGCGAGCTTCACCGGAACGAACGCTCCTTTCCTGGTGAACAACGTCGTGCCCTCCTGGAATCTGGATTTCCCCGAAGGCACAGGGGCCAGGACGGAGGTCCGAGCGGTGAACGGCGGTACCTCGACGATCTGGTACGAGGTCGCCCGTATGGGCTACATCCCGGGTGGCATCAAGCGCAACAAGAGCGATTCGTACGGGTACATTGACATAGATACCCTCATGCTCTACACTGCCTGGCCTCGGATCGAATACCGGGTCACCTTGTACACGAACAGGCTCGGTGCGACGCCGACGCTACGCCTGATGTCTCTCTGTTACGCCGACACCGGCACGCTGATATCATACTCTCCGTTGCCCGGCCCGGGAGCCACCACCTCTCTGCCCGTCCCTTGGCGTTCGCAGTACTGGGTACCGGACATCGGCGATGTCATCTGCGGCCCCACTTCTCTTACCATGGCCGAGGATTATTACGGCTGCAACCTGCCCACCGCGACCGTCGCGGCGGACTGCTATGACGACTACAATGATCTTTACGGCAACTGGCCGATGATCGCGCAGGGCGCGGCCAGGCACGGGTTCAAGGCATACACCTTCCGCGCCAACGGGCAGCAGCCGTTGAGGGATCAGTTTGCCGCCGGCAACGCCGTGATCATGAGCATGGCATATAGCGCGGGCGAACTCACGAACTCGCCGATTCCTTCCACCAACGGGCACCTGGTGCTGATGGTCGGAGTGACGTCTTCGGGTGACTATATCTGCAACGACCCCGCCGGCGCGGACTCGCGGTGGGATCATGTCGTCTACAATGCGAACCAGATCGCGCATGTGTGGCTCTATCACGCGGGCGGAGTGTTGATCGCCGTGATGCCGAATCTGGTGTACGGCCGGTATCCCTATTACACCTATCAGGCCGCCGCACCGATCGTCACCGATACCAGAGGCAGGATTGGTCTCTTCGCCCGCAGCATCGCAGGCGAAACCTGTTTCATGCGGCAGACGGCTCCGAACGGCGGATGGAGCGGATGGACGAACCTGGGCGGCACGGTTGCCTCCGACCCGGTTGCCGCCACCAACCGCCTCAAGGGCAACACGGTCTTCGCCAGATTCACTGACGGCAACCTCTACTACCGCGCGCAGGTGGTTGCGGGCGGGAGTTGGTCCGACTGGGCGAGCCTCGGCGGGCCGATACAAGGCGAACCTGCGGTCGGCAAGAGCCCCGACGGGCGCCTGGACATCTTCTGCAGGATGTCCGATGGAAGCATCCACCACAAGTGGGAGGCCTCGGGAGGCGGCTGGCAGGCGTGGGAATCGCTCGGTGGCATCGCAGCCGGAGATCCCGTCGTCGCGCTTACGTGGGAGGGCAGGCAGGAGCTTTACGTGCGCGGTGTGGACGGCGCGCTCTACTGGAAGTACCAGGCCAACAACGGGTCTTGGCCTGTCTGGGCTTCCCTGGGTGGACCAATCGTCGGGCAGCCTGCGATGGGAAGAGCCTCCGACGGCCGAACCGAGGTTTTCTGCCGATTCGCCGACGGCACTCTGCGGTACAATCGTCAGGCGAGCCTCGACGTGGGTACATCCTGGTTAGGATGGACCGCGATCAGCGCATCTTCCGGGTCCGATCCCGTGCTTGCCCGCACGCCGTCTGGCCTTCAGGAGATGTTCTTTACGGACGACTCGGGACAGGTCATGCGAAGCTTCCAGGCGGTCGCGGATGGTGCATGGGGCGCTTGGACGTCGCTCGGCGGATCGGCCGTCGGCGCGCCCATCGTGGGTCACCATGACGATGGCCGACTCCAGGTCTTTGTCTTCCGGGCCGACGGAAGGGTGTGGGGCAGGTCGCAGGCCGTCGGCGGCGCGTGGGGCGAGTGGACCTCGTTGAGCCCGGTGTTCTTCGCCGATGTGACTCCGCCCGTCGTGACCTCGGTTGCGGTGTCTCCGTCGCTGGCCGCGGCCGGAGATCCGGTCCTGGTGCAGGTGAGTGCATCCGACAATCTGTGGGTCCAGACGGTGACGGCAAACGGCATTCCCCTTGCTGCAGACGGCGGAATCTGGTCCGGCTCTGTACCGGCGGATGCGGTTCTCGGCTCGCATTCCGTTCTGGTTGAAGTCCAAGACGCGGCGGGCAACGTCGCGAGCGATTCGAACGGCGCGTACACCACCGCTCCCGTGTACTCAACGGCCAACCGGGCGATCTTCGACGAACTCACGGTTGAGAGGCAGTGGGAGTTCCTGTTCATGGTCTGGGGTAAAGCGGCCGTGCTCGATAGCAACTCGTTCACGGTGGACGACGGTTCCGGCAAGCCTGTTACGGTATATTGCCCGTCCCATGGCCTGACGAGCGGCCGATATGTGATCGTCCGGGGTATCCTCCAGCGGCCGTCCTCGACGGATGCGTCGCTCATTGCCTCGTCCGACCTGATTCGGGTGCTGAACTAGACTGGTATCGCGCGCGGCCTTCGCCGGGAAACTTTGCGCGGCTGCTCTGCGTATTCTCAGATATGTATGCGAGCCCTTACCTCATTCGCTGGGTTACTTGGAACACCTTTCTGGCGCTGATTCCGGTTGTCGCAGGGTATGCCATGTATACCCTCTACAGGATCCCGCGCCGACGAACGATCCCCGTCAAGGTCGCGATGGTTCTCCTCGGTATCGTGTGGCTCGCGTTCATGCCGAACACCTGCTACCTGCTGACCGAGTGGCGCCATTTCCTCGCGAGGGTCGGCTATTCGAACCTCTATTCGGAGTGGCATGTCAGTAGGACGGCCGCGGTCGAACTCATGACATACACCCTCTTCTACATGTTCTACAGTGGGATCGGTGTGCTGACGTTCGCCCTCGCGATTCGGCCCGTCGTCTGGCTGATGCGGCAGGTTCGTCTCACTCCGTGGGTCTGGGCGATCCCGTTCTTCCTGCTGATGTCGCTTGGCGTCTACCTCGGGCTCATCCTGCGGCTGAACAGCTGGGATATCATCACCAGGCCGGAGTATGTGTGGATGTCAGTCATGGGTGCGCTCCGTAACCATGGGCTGATGTTCATCGTCACCGCGTTTGCCGGTTTCCTCTGGCTCGTATACTCCGTGATGGATGTCTGGGTCGATGGATTGATCCTGCGGCTGCGCAGGCAGAACGGCTGACGCCCGACAGGTCATGTCTCTACCCTCGTCGAACTCCTTGAGTAATGACTTCAGGGGGTGAGCCGACATGAGACCATTCGCTATTCTGCTACTGCTTCTCCTTGCCGCGGCCGCTCAGGCGACGGAGTTCTATGTTGCTCCCAATGGGAACGACAGGAATCCCGGCACCAAAGCGAAGCCCTTCGCCACCCTTGAGCGCGCCCGCGACGTCCTACGCCTCACGAAGAGAGGCCCCGGCGCCACGACCGTCTGGATTCGCGGCGGAGTCTACAACCGCACCGAGACGTTCACGCTGACCGCGGGAGACGGCGGTACAGAGGGTGCGGAGATCGTCTACCGTGCCCGCGAGGGCGAGACCGTACGCATCACCGGGGGTCGGCAGGTCAAGGGCTTCCGGCCCGTCACCGGTCCCGACACCCTGGCTCGTCTCGACGAAGCTGCCCGCAAGTCGGTCCTCATGGCCGACCTGAAGGCTCAGGGCATCACCGACTTCGGCTCCCTCAAGCGGCGAGGCTTCAGCGGAGGCGGCACCGCCGCGCTCGAGCTGTTCTTCAACGACCAGCCGATGCAGATCGCTCGGTACCCGAACGGCGAGTGGGCGAAGATCGCGGGCGTCCCCGACGGACCCCAGGGCGGCAAGTTCTCTTACGAGGGAGACCGTCCGTCCCGCTGGAAGTCGGCCGACGACATCTGGGTCCACGGCTACTGGACCTGGGACTGGGCCGAGACGCACGAGAAGGTCAAGAGCATCGACTCGGCGAACCGGGTCGTCGCCACCGAGCCGCCTCACGGGGTCTACGGTTACACTCAGGGCAAGCGCTTCTACTGGGAGAACATCCTGGAGGAACTGGATCAGCCCGGCGAGTTCTATGTAGACCGGAAGGCCGGCATACTCTACTTCTGGCCGCCCGCGCCCATCAAAAACGCCGAGGTGTTCGTCTCTATCATGGAGACTCCGCTCGTCAGCATCGAAGGCGCCTCCCAGATCATCTTCCAGGGAATCACGTTCGAGCACGTGCGCGGCGACGGTTTCCTGATCCACGGCGGTTCGCAAAATGTTATCGCCGGGTGCACGGTCCGGAACATCGGCTGCACGGGCATAAGCATCCAGGGGAGCACGGTATCAGGTGTGCAGTCCTCCGATCTCTACAACATCGGCGAGACCGGCATCGCCATCAACGCGGGCGACCGGACCACGCTCACTCCGGGCCGGTGCTTCGCCGTAAACAACCACATTCACCATTTCAGCCGGTTCAGCCGCACCTATAGACCCGCGATCCTGATTTACGGCGTCGGCAACCGGGCGGCGCACAACCTGATGCACGATGCGCCGCACAGCGCCATCCTCTTCCACGGCAACGACCACGTCATGGAGTTCAACGAGACGCACCACGTCTGCATGGAGACCAGCGACGCGGGCGGGTTCTACACCGGGCGCGACTTCTCCTGGCGGGGGAACGTCATCCGCTACAACTACTTCCATCACATGGGCACGGGCGACGTCCGCTCGGTCTACATCGACGACTGCGCGAGCGGAATGCGCATCTACGGCAATGTCTTCCACAAGGCCAAGATGGGCGTCTGCATCGGCGGCGGCCGGGACTGCATCGTGGAGAACAACCTGTTCGTCGACTGCCATCCCTCGGTCTTTGTGGATGCGCGCGGCATGAACTGGGCCAAGCCTACGGTGGATGGCTACATGAAGCAGCAGCTCGAGGCGATGCCCTACCGCACGTCGCCCTGGAAGGACCGCTACCCCGAACTGCTCACTCTCTACGACGACGAGCCCGGCGCTCCGAAGTACAACAGGGTTCAGCAGAACGTGTCCTTCGGCGGGCGGTGGCTGCCGGTGATCGACCCGATCTGCAACGAGCTTTTCACCTTCAAGGACAACATGGTGGACGCCGATCCTGGGTTTGTCGACTTCGCTGGTGAGGACTTCCGGCTGAGGGACGACTCACCCGCCTTCAAGCTCGGCTTCAAGCGCATTCCAATGGAGGAGATCGGTTTGCAGAAAGATGAGTACCGCGCCACCACAGACGTTGGGGATGGAGTTGCACTCCCTCCCCAGCCGCCGAAGATCAAGAAGCTGGGCATCACCGTGTGCGACCTGGTCGAGGCGACACCGGTCGTCTTCAAGGGGAAGCTCTACCGCTTCGAGTACGTGCGCGATCAGTACTACAAGCCGAATGAGGGCAAGCCGTCGTACTTCCGGTTCGTTGACATGAAGACCGGCGAAGAAACCCCCGGCTTCGCGCAGGGCTACCACCTCGGGAGCGCGTTCGTGGACGGCGACACGGCCTATGCGTTCGGCGTGAACAAGTGGGACGGTGAGAAAGTCGAAGTCTTCTGGTCGAAGGACCTCAAGCAGTGGGAGAGCAAGACCGCGCTGAACCTGCCGGGGTGGGGGATCTTCAACACCTCGGTCTGCAAGGGTCGGGACGGCTACATCATGGCGTTCGAGATCGGCCGCCCCGCGGAGGAGACCGGCGTGCCGTTCACCATCCGGTTCGCCGAGTCGAAGGACTGCCGCGAATGGAAGCTTGCCCCCTCGGAGTGCGTCTACTCGAAGGAGCGCTATACCGCTTGCCCCGCGATCCGATACGTTCAGGGCCGGTACTACATGATCTATCTCGAGGCGTACCCCGGACCGGCGTACAACCCCTGCATCGTGCGCTCGAAGGACCTCGTCAAGTGGGAGAGTAGTGCGCTCAACCCGATCATGCACTACTCGATCGAGGACAAGCTGATCGCCAACCCCAAGCTTACGCAGGAGGAGCGCGAGCGGATCGCCGGCGCGGTGGACAGCAACAACTCGGACGTAGACTTCTGCGAGTTCGAGGGCAAGACGCACATCGTCTACTCATGGGGCAACCAGCAGGGCGTAGAGCACCTCGCCGAGGCGGTCTACCCCGGCCCGGAGTCCGAGTTCCTGAAGTCGTTCTTTGCGGAGTAGTCTGCCGAATCGGTAGCCATTGGGGTTTCGGTAGGTTGCGTCAGGAGTCGTACTCGTGCCCCACTAGTTAGAGATCTCACTTAACGAGGGAGAACCAGCGCTCGTCGTGCCACTTACGGCCTTCGAAGTACCAGGCGCGGTAGATGCCCTCGTCGGTGAAGTCCGCTTCCTTCAACTCCCTCGCTCGCATGTCGTCCGCTGGGTTGATGCTGCAGACCACCCGCGCCAGCCCGAACTGCCGGATTGCTCCACGAATAACCGGTAAGGGATGCCGCGTCTTCGTGTATAATAGGGTAAGTGGGATCTGCGTTTGGGAGGCTGACATGGCGAAGGACAATGGCATCGACCGGCGGGACTTCATCAAGACCGGGATGGTCGCGCTTGGCGGCGGACTGTTCTACCTGAGCACGGGCGAGTCGGCGGAGGCGGAGAGCACAGCAAAGACTCTGAGCATCGAGGCGCCTTTCCCGACTCCGAAGCGGCTGTCGGACGTCACCCGCTCCCTCGCCGAGCGCGGGCTGAGCGGTGAGTTCGGGCGCTCGATGGTCCCCTCAGGCGTCAAGATCGAGGACCTGATAGACGTCACTGGCACGTCGGAGGAGATGAAGTGCGCCCACGCGATCATGTTCATCGCCGAGCGCGCGCCTCTGCGCATCCTCCCAGGCGAGCGGATCGTCGGATCGGCGACATTCTCCGAGGCGGTCGGGCATGCGGTCCCGATCTACAACAAAGGCAGCGTCAGCCACACCACCCTCGGCTTCGACAAGGTGCTTCGCGTCGGATACAAGGGCATCCGCAAGGAGATCGCTGTCCGACTGGCACGGGGTGGCCTCGATGCCAAGGGTGTCGATCTGCTGAACGCCATGAAGACTTGCCTCGACGCCGCTGACCGATGGCACGCGCGCAACATCAGCCACCTCCGCGAGTTGATCGCCGAGTCCACCGGCGCTGAGAGGTCCGGCTACGAGCGCGTTCTCCGCAATCTGGCGAACGTCCCCGAGAACCCGCCGACCACGTTCGCGGAGGCCGTCCAGTCGCTCTGGTTCGCGTATGCGTTCCAGCGTCTCTGCGGCAACTGGTCGGGAATCGGCCGCATCGACGAGATGCTCTGGCCCTGCCTGAAGCGCGACCTGGAGCAGGGGACGACGACGCTCGACGAGGCGCGCGAAGACCTCGCCCATTTCTGGATCAAGGGCACGGAGTGGATCGGCGGCGCGGGCGGCTACTGGGGCGGCGACGCTCAGCACTACCAGAACATCATCCTGGCGGGTATCGATGCTGACGGGAAGGAGGTCACCAACGAGGTGACCTACCTCGTGCTCGACGTCGTCGAGGAGCTTCATATCAGCGACTACCCGATCGCGGTCCGGCTCAACAAGCACACGCCGGAGAAGCTGCTCAAGCGCATCGCGGAGGTTCAGCGCCACGGCGGCGGTATCGTGGCCGTCTACAACGAGGAGGTAGTCATCGCCGCGCTCGTCAAGTTCGGCTACCCGCTCGACGAGGCCCGACGGTTCGCCAACGACGGCTGCTGGGAGGCCATCATCCCCGGGAAGTCGAACTTCATCTACTCGCCGCAGGACTCGCTCAAGATGCTCCAGCAGGCGCTGATGCTCGATGGCGACAAGCATCCCGAGTACACCGATTTCGAGAGCCTATACGCCGGGTTCTGCAGGGAACTCCGGGCGGCGGTTGACGCTCACAATGCTGGCGCGGACGGATACTGCCTCGGAGGGGCCGCACCGCCGGTCGTGTCGATGCTCGTCGAGGGCTGCATCGAGAAGGGGCGCGGCTACTGGGACCGCGGGCCGGTCTACACTGCCCTCGCGCCGCACATCGGAGGGATCGCCAACACGGCGAACAGCCTGCTCGCGATCAAGAAGCTCGTCTACGAGGAGAAGCGGCTCACCTTGAACGAGTTGATCGACATCCTGCGCTCCGATTGGCAGGGGCAGGAGAACCTCCGGCAGTTGGTGCTCAACCGCGTCGAGACCTACGGAAACGACAACGACGAGGCCGATGCGATGGTCAAGCGCGTCTTCGACGACTACACCCGGATGGCCTCAGAGGTCAAAGATCGCAACGGCGTCCTCCGCCCGGCGGGGATCAGCACCTTCGGCCGCGAGATCGAGTGGCGGGCGTATCGCAAGGCGACCGCCGACGGCCACCACCTCGGCGAGATACTCGCCACGAACTTCTCCCCGTCGCCCGGGACTGATCGCAAAGGCCCGACGGCGATGCTCAAGTCTTACTGCAAGATGGACTACACCAACCTGCCCAACGTCGGCACTCTCGAGCTGAAGATCCTGCCGGCATCGGTCAAGGGCGAGCAGGGCGTCAAGGCGCTCGTGGGGCTGATGAAGAGCTTCGTGAAACTCGGCGGGTGCTTCATGCACGTGGATATCGTGGATACGGCACTCCTGCTGGATGCCCAGCGGCACCCCGAGAAGTACCCTAACCTGTCGGTCCGCATCGCTGGATGGTCGGCGCGATTCGCTACCCTGGACAAGAACTGGCAGGACATGGTGATCGGTCGCACGCAGCAGGTGGTGTAGCAGAGCGCGGGAGCGTGGGCGCTCGTACTCGCACTCCTAATCGTAATCGTACTCGGGATTTGCCAGGCACTTGACTACCGGAACTATCTTCGACATCCAGCGATTCTGCACGCACGACGGTCCGGGCATCCGGACCGTCGTCTTCCTCAAGGGCTGCTGGCTCGACTGTGCCTGGTGTCACAACCCTGAATCGAAAAGCAGCCGCCGTGAGCTGTTCTACACGCCGCAGCTCTGCATCGGATGCGCGAAGTGCGTCTCTGCCTGTCCCGAGGGCGCGCACTTGATGACTGAGGAGGGTCACGCCTTCGATCGTTCCCTCTGCCGGGCCTGCATGATCTGTGCCGAGGTATGCTACGCCAGGGCCCTCGAGGTCGCGGGCCGGGAGATGACCGCCGACGACGTGATAGCCGAGGTCGAGAAGGATCGCGTCTTCTACGAGGAGTCCGGCGGCGGACTGACCCTGTCCGGCGGAGAGCCGCTGTGCCAGTTTGAGTTCACTCGTGCGATACTTGAGGGAGCTAGGTATGGTGTGCCACCGTCTCTCGATATGCTTCGCTACTCGAGACTGGGCGGTGCAGACCCCGGGAACAGCACCGACAGCCCTGAGTGCTCGCATAGCGAGTGTATCGAAGGGCGGCCTGCGCTGCACACCTGCGTCGAGACCTGCGGCTTCGGGCCGTCCCGGCACTTCCTGGAGATGGTCCCGCTGGTGGACCTCTTTCTATGGGACGTCAAGGACACCGACGAGGCGCGCCACCAGGCGAATACCGGGGTGCCGCTCGCACCGATATTGAAGAATTTGCGTCTGGTCGATGAAGCGGGCGGCGTTACGATTCTTCGGTGCCTCCTGATCGCCGGCGTCAACCTGGATGAGCGGCACCTCGACCGGCTGGCCGATATCTACCGGTCACTACGCAACTGCCGGTGGATCGAACTGCTTTCGTACCATCCTCTCGGTGACTCCAAGTACCTCCGCCTGGGAATTGAACGTGCCCCAAACCCGTTCCGCGAGCCGACCTCCGAGCAGATGGAGGCCGCGAAGGAGTACCTGATCGAACGGCACGATATCACGGCGCTGTAATGCAGAACCCCCGGCGAAGAAAGCTCCGGCCGGGGGTTCCACTCTCAGTGTCGGACGTTTGATGCGGGGTGTTCGCGCCTCAGCGCCCTCTCTCGAGAGCGAGCGTTTCGGTAGTCCTGTCCGCGACCTCGGATGGGCCGAAGTACTGGATCGGGCCGGGGAACGTGTACTCGTCGTTCAGCGCCCAGGACTCGCGATTCTCGGCGAACTTCTTGAAGGGTGGTGCATCGAGGTCCGTGAGCGCCTTCCTGATCACCGGTACCTTCCTGCCCTTCCGCGTCTCCATGTTGAGCATCATCGTGACCGGCACTCCGCCGGCTACCCACTCGTCCGACTGCTTGGTCAGGTTCTGCACCATCACAGTGTATCCGGTCAACCCGGCTCGAACGAGCTGGGCCGCTGTGTATCCGAGCGAGTATGTGTAGTCCGCATCGAAGTTCGTCGGGGCGGCGCAGCGCCCCTCGTAGCCGAAAAAGTGGCCGAGCGGACTGAACTTGTATCTGTCTCTCTCGTCGCGCCCTTCGTTCAACCGCCGGATCTTGTCCGAGACGAGGTCAATAAGCAGTCGCTCAGTCTCTACCTGAGAGAGCGGCACGTTCCCGTGGCTGTCCCTCTTGAGCAGCACTCTCTGGATGTCTACGGGCAGGGTGTTGTATACCTTTGCGCTCGGAGCGCTCAACTGGCCGGAGATATACTGCGCGCGCTCTGAGTGATCGGGCAGTCCGTAGATGTACTCCTCTTCCTTACCGAGCAGTGCGCTCAACTCGTCTATCATGACCTTGATGTCGGAGATGAACTCCGGCAGACCCTCGGGGACGAGCAGCACGCCGTAATTTCGTCCCTTCTCGGCTCGTTTGACGATCACATCGGTGATGTAGTCCACGATCTCTTCCAGCGTCGTCCCTTTCGCTTGCGCCTCCTCGGAGATGAGCGTGATATTCGGGTGTGTCTGCAAGGCGCACTCGAGCGTAACGTGACTCGCGGCGCGTCCCATCAGGCGGATGAAATGCCAGTACTTCACCGCCGAGGTCGCATCGCGCGCGATGTTCCCGATCAGTTCGGAGTAGACCTTGCACGCGGTGTCGAAGCCGAAAGATGCCTCGATCATCTCGTTCTTCATGTCGCCGTCAATCGTCTTCGGAACGCCGACGATAACCGTCCGGCATCCCTCGGTCTTGAGATGCTCCGCCAGCATCGCCGCGTTCGTGTTCGAGTCGTCGCCGCCGACGATCACCAGGCCGTCGAGCCCCATCTTCTCGAAGTTCTCCCGGCAGGTCTTCAGGTGTTCGGGTTTCTCGATCTTGTCGCGGCCGCTCATGATCATGTCGAATCCGCCCGTGTTGCGGTACTCTGCGACCATCTGGTCCGTGATCTCGGCATATTTGCCCTTGATGACGCCGCCGGGTCCCTTGAGGAAACCGTACAGCTTGCTTTGAGAGTTAGCCGCCTTGAGCGCATCGTAGAGCCCCGCGATGACGTTGTGTCCGCCGGGCGCCTGACCGCCTGACAGAACCACCCCCACCGTCAACGGGTCCGATTTCAGCACGCCGTTTCCTGCCTCGATCTTGACGATAGGCTGGCCGTAGGTGCTCGGGAAGAGACTCCTGATCTCGTCCTGATCTGTCTCGGGGCGCGACGGATCTCCAAACTTCACCCTAGTATTGCCGCCCTTCAGTGCCCCCGGCAGCTTCGGCTGGTATGCTGATCGTGCTCTCTGCAATGCTGATGTTTCCGCAGCCATGATGTTGATCTTCACTCCCACGTCTTCGATTGTGTTGCGGCTCCGCATGAAGCCGACAATCATTATAGTCGACTCGGGCGGATTTGGCAAAGACCGCCGGCAGGGCGAACGCATTTTGACATCTCCGAAGTAGTGGTAGGTACAATATTGAAGGAACCTACGCCTGAAGCCTTCGAAATGATAGGAAAACCGTATCATGGAGGTCAGCATGGCAGGTTTCTTCGAGC